>JBFJWU010000480.1:0-2729 GCA_041623475.1 bacterium
AGGACTGATGCTCGCCGCCTTTTGTCGATGCACTCTGGATATTCCACACGCCGTTTGTACGGGTAGCGTAGTAAAGGAAGATTCCAGACCGGAAATAACTTGTGTGTACGACGTCATTGCTGTCGACGATAATATCGCTGTAGCGACCGCGCAGCGAGCCCGAGTCGGCAATTTCCCTTTGGTTAAGCCCCAGGGGCATATCGCTTTCCCAGACCAGTGAATTGTCCTGGTTTGACGTCCGCAGGACCAGTTGTTCGTTGTACAGGACCTGCCCCGGGTCGGGTCGTTGCCACTGGGTAAGGTTGTCCAGCAGGTTTTCCGTGTACGTATTACCGGTTACGTCCTCGTATTCATACTTGGCCTTGATCTGGAATGTGCTGGACGGTGGTTCCCACGCGTAGACAAACCCGTCGGCGGTCTGGACCCGGACAGCGGAATCGATCGGTTCGATGGGCACAGCCGTCGCAATCGGTGACCACGCAGACCGATTGCCCAACGTATCGTAGGCCCGGATTCGGTAATTGTGGACATTGCCAACGCTACCGGAAATATTATCCGACGTGTCGCTTTGCCACGAGCCGAAACTGCTGAGCGCCGAAAAATTGCTGTCGACCCCCTGGACAAACCGTTCCATTTCAAAGCCGGACAGGTCTGAATCAGACGGGATGCTCCACTGCAGTTCGATCTGGGTGTCCGAGATCGCGAATCCGTCGCTGTTGGTGTCGGCCACCTGCAGGCCCGGGGCATCCGGTCCGGCCTGGTCCAGGATGATCGACGGCGTGCCAGTGGAGCTGATGTTGCCGGCGACATCCCGCAGCTGGACGTAGATGGTCTTGTTGCCGTTCCCGGGCAATAACAGCCATTGGACAAATGTACTCAACGGTTGCCAACTGACATCCGGGAATCCGGCAACGTTGGAAATCCGCATTTCGGTTACGTCGCTGGATACCGCGGAAAGTGTCAGCCAGACGATCTGGCCAGCGGTGCGTCCGCCTACCAATTCAGATCCGGTTACAGATGCGCTGAATGTCGGTGTGTCGGTATTCAGGGTCACTTGCCGGGTGTAACAGTCGGTTGCATTTCCGGCGTTGTCGGCAAATGCGACGGCGACGGTCTTGATGCCATCGCTGCTGCTCAGGGTGAACGACGTTGTCGCCGCGTACGCCACGGAATCCGTGCCGCAGGTGTTTTCGCCCAGTAACATCCGGTCCGCACCTGTGGCGGACATGGTCAGGTCAACAACCGGCGTCGATGTATACGTCCCCTGGTCAATTGCAAAGCCAGCCGGGCCCAGGTCGGAAGGTGACTGGCTGTCCAGGACAATGGTTCGCTGGCTGAGCGGTCCGATGTTGCCGATTGCGTCAAGATAACGGATATACAGGTTATGGTTGCCCTCGTCGTTGCTGCCCAACGTGTACGCGTACGACGACAGGCTGCAGCCGGATCCGGACGCGGTGATGCCGATAAAGCCGATGTCCTCGGACAGTTGCCAGCGGCTGCAGTCGGCCGCCGCGGAACTGCTGTCAATTTGCAGGCTGTCTGTATTGGTGTACCCCGGCTGGGCGTCCACGTTGCCAGCCACTGTGAACCCTGCCGGCGACGGCCCTTTGGTGTCAATCAACGTTGATGCGTTGTAACACGTTGAAACGTTGCCAACCTGGTCCTGGAACCGTACGGAGACAGACTGGGTGCCGTCAACAAGTGGGACGCTCCACAGCGACTCTGTCGCCGCCGATGCCCAGCTGCCGCCAGCGCAGCTGTTGCCTGCTGACAGTTTCATCAGGGACGTATCCGGCGAATATCCCAGGTCGACACCGATCAGGGACGCATTGGTCACGGCTGTCGACAGGCTGATTGACCCTGACGGGTCCAGCGTGTCGAGGATGATCGACGCGCTGACCGCGGTGCTCTGGTTGCCGGCACGGTCGGTTGCAATCAGCCAGACATCGCGCGATGCTTCGACCCCGGCCCCGTATCCATCCAGGTTCCAGATCTTGTTCAGTTCAAATGCAGCCGGGACCGCGGCCTGGGCGGTCGCCAACGAATAACCCAACTGAACATCGGCCAGGCCGCTGCCACTGTCGGTGCCGGACAGGTTCAGTGTCACCGTGCTGGTTGCCGTGCGGGCCGCGCCGTTGGCAATCACCAGGCCTGCGGTGGGCGCGACTGTATCAATTTCAATTGACCTCTGCAGGTCGCTCAATACCTGGCCACGATCATTGCGCACCCGGGCGCAGACCGTCTTGTCGCCCTGGCTGCTGTCGCGAAACGTGTAGCTGATCTCAGCGTCGTACGATTGCCAGTCGTTGTAGTCGCAGGTTCCGCCGGTGCCGTTGGTGACTTCGCCCAACGCCATCTCGGCGACCCCGTTGAACGCGCTGACCTGGAGTGTCACGGTCTGGTCATTATGGATGGCACCTTCGACAATATTTACGAACCCGGTCAATTTGTACAGGGTGACCGTTCCGGCATCGGCAGGGGCGTCGTTGCTTGCTGACGCGATTGCGCCATCGGCAATGTCAACTTCTTCGATTGTGTAGCCGGGGCGTTCGACACGGGTCCTGACGTTCGTGCTGGACCGGGGGACGCGGGCCTCGAATCGCCCGTTTGCGTCAACCACGGCGGCGTTGTCATCCAGTGTTACCGTTCCAGAGTCAGAGGCGCAGACCGCTGCCGGCGGTGCCTGGGTTGTCGCCGCGCCGGTCAGTTGTACCGCCGCCCCGGCCGGG
>JBFJWU010000481.1:0-2727 GCA_041623475.1 bacterium
CCGACGGTTGGAACCAGGAACACAATGTGTTTCACCATTACTACACTGGTGAGATGGCGGACCCGGACCTGGTTGAAAACAACGTCCGGATTATCCGAGAGATGAACGTACCCAGGATGTTCAAGGCTGTTGTCATCGCGTTCTTTATGTGTACCTGGAAGTGGTCCTATTATGCGCCAAACACCATGTGGATTGCGCAGCAGGTCCGCGGTCGCAGGCGGCGTAACGCTGAAGATCGGGGGGAGTTGCGCGCCCTGGCCGAAGTGGAATACGGAGAAACGAATTCGGCGGTCAACCTGTTATTGTTTCCGTGGCAACCAGAGGCCCGGGAGTTCTGGAGTAAATGTATATTGCCAGTCGTCGCCGTCCGATTTTTGATCATTCCGGCGCTGTTTCTGCCGCTGGGCGCTGCAGCGGCTGCCAATGTAATGATTAACGTCGTATTGGCGGAGATTCTGACCAATATTCACTCGTTCCTGATGATTGTGCCCAGCCATGCGGCCGCTGACATTTACCGATTCGAACATCCTGCACGTGGACGTGGCGAGTTTTACGTTCGACAAGTCATCGGGACGGCAAATTACCGTACCGGCGGGCTGGTTAACGACATGTTTCATGGCTGGCTCAATTACCAGATTGAGCACCATTTGTGGCCGGATTTGACCATGCGCCAGTACGCGCTGGCACAACCCCGTGTCCAGGAAATATGTACACGGCACGGTGTTCCATATGTCCAGGAATCGGTATTCGTCCGTTTTCGAAAACTCTGGGACATACTGGTCGGCGCTGCGTCAATGCCTGTTGCTGTGACCCGCCAACAGGTGGCTTCCGTTTGATTTTGCGGGACCATTTCGCCGCTGCTAGACTTGCGTTTGGATCCTGTTCGGTGCTACCCGGACTGGATCGCCACTGGTTATTGGGGGATGCATTTTGGTGAAACGTCATGTTTTTTCTGCTGGAACGTTGCTGGGGTGCCTGTGCGCGCTGATGGCCGGATGCAATTCGGACAATAGTTCGACAGGGGTCAATCCCGACCGGGCCTATAATCCGTTCCCTGAGTGCGAATACGAGTATCGTGAGCCCCAGCCCGGGGTTTCAATTCCATTGCAAGTGCCAATGCGGGACTGTGTCCAACTGGCGACCAATATTATCGCGCCGCCGGGAGAGAAACAGGATACGTATCCGGTTGTCCTGATCCGAACGCCATATGACCGAGGCGACGAAGAGGTGTTTCCGTTTGTGGATACCAGCCTGCTGTTTCGCAGCATGGGGTTCCTGACGATCAACCAGGATACCCGAGGGCGGTTTGACAGCAAGGGAATCCACGTTGTGATCAAGGATGAGGCTCAGGATACAATTGATACGCTGCAGTGGCTGGAGACACAGCCGTGGTTTGACGGACGGGTCGGAATCTGGGGGCTCAGCTACCTGGCAATTTCGGCAATAGCCGGTGCCGTCCACCGACCGGACCTGGTCGATGCAGTGGTTGTTGGAATCATGGGGTCCAACTGGTACAAACTGGCATCGCACCACGGCATGGTCCGGGCGGACGGACTGCGGTTTGCTGCCGGGACCGAATCATCCGGCGACAACGAAAACCTGTCAATCAATAACAGCGACATCGAGCGCGAGTTGTTGGAATTTCCGCTGTCCGAAGCAGACGTTCGTGCCGGGCTGGGCAACCTGCCGTTCAAGGATGTTTTTCTGGAACATCTGGAAAGAGACCAGTTCTGGACTGATCTTCTGGACAGTGACAAGTTCAAGGCAACAGACCTGCCCGTTTATATGATGACGGGCTGGTTCGATTTTCAATGGTGGAATCAGGTTGACGACTACAACGCCCTGTTCCAGCGGCGCAAGGGGCAGGACCATTTCCTGCACATCGGGCCCTGGCCCCACGCGTTGGGGTTTCTGGAAGCACACGACTATGATTTCGATGACCCCCGATCCGGCCTGGAAGCGATCGCCGAATCGGGCTTGTTCCTGCAGCACTATGTGCTGGGCGAGGGGGACTTCAGTAACCAGCCGTCAGTCAAGTACTACGATGCCGGGACCGGAGAATGGATCGAAAGCCGACGGCTTTGGCCGGAATCGACCAGGGAAATTGAGTACTATCCGGCATCGTCGACCGATGGCGGGTGCCTGAACCGGTTGCTGGGTTCGCCTTTAACCGCAGAGACAATGACCTACACTTATGATCCGACCGATGTGCGCGAATTGCCCGGTGTCCTGACCCTGCAAGAGGCCGAAATGTTGCGGGAGGCCAAATGGTGTAACCGGACTGATTCATTCGTTTTTGAGACGCCAGTCTTTTCTGAACCGCTCGAAGTTGCCGGCGATTTCTTTCTGGATCTGCGAGTCAGCACCAATGTCGAAGATACGCCGTTTGTAGCGCGCCTCAGCCTGGTTGACAAAGATGGTCGAGCATACAACCTGCGCGAAGGGGCCATGCTGCTCAGTCACCGCGAAGGCGACGAGGCACGGGTCGATTACACTCCCGGTGAACAGGTCGAGATTACGATCCCGATCCCGCCATTGCGGTGGACATTCCAGCCCGGCCAACGCCTGCGTGTCGTCGTGACCAGCAGCGCCTGGCCATTGATCGTCCCGCATCCGAATGTGTCGGGAAATTACATGACTGCTGAAAACCCGGTCGTCGCGACCCAGAACATCCACCTGGGGCAGGGGAGCGGGTCGAAGTTCAGGATGATTGTCGCGGACTAGCGC
>JBFJWU010000482.1:0-2726 GCA_041623475.1 bacterium
CATCATCGGCCGCCAGGTCGTCCAGCATCGAGTCGACGTCGATATCGTCCGAATCGGCACTGTTGCCATCATCGGCCGCCAGGTCGTCCAGCATCGAGTCGACATCCACCTCATCCGGATCGGCACTGTTGCCATCATCGGCCGCCAGGTCGTCCAGCATCGAGTCGACATCGACATCATCCGAATCGGCACTGTCGCCATCATCGGCCGCCAGGTCGTCCAGCATCGAATCGACATCAACATCGTCCGGATCGTCACTGTCACCATCGTCGTTGGCATCCGGGCCAAGGCTATCGAGCATATCATCAATTCCGGACTCTGCATCTGCAAGATCATTGTCCAGACTGTCATCCCCGGGCTCGCTGCCGGTTTCCAAAGATTCAAACTCCTGCAACGCCGCATCCAGGTCGGATGCATCGCCAGGGTCTTCGGCGAGCTGATCGCCATCAGACAACCCATCCAGCATGTCATCGATCGCATTTTCCGCCCCGGCATCGACTTCATCATCTTCCTGAGCCTCAAACTCGGCCACGAGATCATCGAGGTCACCGTCGGCAGAACGTTCTTCGTCCACTGCCGCACTGTCCGTGTCAACCGTAACGTCTGCTTCGACCAACTCGGCGTTCGCATCTTCGGCAACATCGCTACCCGCCGCTTTAGTCGGCATCGTGCCCTTTTCCAGGCCAACATCCCGCAGTCCAAGGTCAACAGATACTGCTTCAATCAATTCACGATTTACACTGTCCCGGCCCAGCAGGAAACCTTCCAACAACGCGTTGTCACAGACCGTGTTGATCAACCTTGGCGTTCCGCGAGTCACCAGAAACAGCGTTTCCAGCGCCTCGTCGTCAACCAGTTCGCGACTCGCACCGGCCATGCGCAGGCGGTGGCGAACGTAATGCACGGTCCCGTCGCGGGTCAGGTTTTCCAGCTTGATTCGCGAGGACACCCGCTGTTTTAGCGGTGGATCAAGTGCAAGCACATCGTCCATTTCATCCAACCCAAACAGGACGAAAGTAATAAGCTTCTCGTCGTCCTGCTCCATGTTGAGCAGGCCCCGCATCTCTTCCAGGATCTCTTTGGAATTCAACATCTGTGCCTCATCGATAAGCACGACGGTGCGCCGCCCACCTGCGCGAATCTCCTGAAGCTTTTTCTGCAGAGCTGATAACAGTTCGACCGGCTCGTCCCCTGTCGTTTCCGCTCCGACCTGACGTGATATTTTTCTGAGAAACCAACTGGGGTCAATATCCGAATGAACAACAATCAGCATGGCCGCCTGGTACAACTCCGGGCTCAGTTCCTCCAACACACGGCGAGCGAGCGTTGTCTTTCCGATTCCGGCCTCTCCGGTAATCAGACCCAGTCCCTTCATTCCGTCAACCGTGTGCATGATTCTGAGCAATACGCTCGAATGCTGTGCGCTGTTGTAATAGAAACGGGACGCAGGTGTGTTGCTGAATGGCTCTTGCTGTAAGCCGTAATACTCTAGGTAGTTCATTCTGTTGACGATCCTGGCGAAACAGCAGTTGGTTTACAGATAGGTCACGTTGGATTGTCCGGACGAAGACTCACCGCCCCCGGACTTCAAGGCTTCAATTTTGGACTTCATGCGTTTCAGGCAATCCCCGATATCACGATAGTTCCTGTCTATCTGGATGACGTTCCTGAAATGAAGGAGTGCCTCTTTGTATTCACCCAGTTCCTCCAGGACAAGCGCCAACTCATAATTCAGATTCAGGCAGATCGGCTCTTCGATCTCCATCGCCAGCCCTTCCCTGTAGGCCGCTGCGGCTCCGTCCAGGTCACCTTTGCGTGTACAGGCAATGCCGATCATATTGCAGGCATCAGCAGCCATCTTCGGGCTCTTCTTGGCGATCTCGAACTCCGAAATGCCTTCGTCAATTATTCCCATCTCCATATACGCGATTCCAAGGTCATAGTGGGCGTCTGCGTCTTCGTCACTCAACGTCTCTTTGACACCCTTTTTGAACGCATCAAAAATCTCCTCGAACGTCGGTACGTCCTCGGCACCTGGTGACACATCCTCGACATCTGCGAAATCGAGCTCGTCTTCCAGTTCCTTGGCCAGGTCAAAGATTCCGCCAGCGAAATCTTCCTGGGGCTCGGCCTCTTCCCCGACCTCGACACCGATATCGGGGGCTGCGGATTCTTCGGGCAGCAGGGCGAACTGCTCATCAAAGTCCGGTTGCTCACCAAACTGGGCCCGCAGTTCGGCCAACAGTTTGCGCGCCTCCTCGTGTAATCCGGTTTCAATGAAAAAGGAAACCTGGTCCAATTCTTCCCGGTACGGCACCGATTCCGACTCACTCGCGGCTGATTCCTGGTCAGGATCATCTGCCGCTGCCGCCAGCGGATCGTCGTCTTCGAGATCCATATCGACGGTCATTTCACCCAACTCTCCAGCCAGGTCAGCTACCGCGTCTGATTGTTCATACCCGCCCTCGTCGTCCAGATCAAGATCCAGGTCGACCGATGCGTCACCGGCCTCCGCCTCGGCAGGGATATCCAGGCCAAGATCCATCGACACGTCTTCAATTGACGACAGACTGTTGTCTGCGTCGGGATCGCCGGTGGCAGCACTGTCGGTTAAATCTACGAACTCGTCCCCCAGATCATCATCCGCCCCGATTATTTCGTCATCAAGATCATCAAGAAATTCATCGGCATCGGGAAACATTTCTTCTTCTTCTTCTTCGTCGTCG
>JBFJWU010000483.1:0-2725 GCA_041623475.1 bacterium
CAGGGTGCCGATGACCTGCAATTCGTGTGTATAGCTGGTGTCCCTGATCGGACGACTGAGAAATGCAAGGTGGATCAGTCGTTTGACGTTTTCGCGCCGAAAGATGTCGGCCAGGATTGCGTCCGATGTGGGCAGTGTCAAGTCGACCTTGTAAAACACCGCGTCTTCGGGAAAGTCTTTGGGGCGTTCAATGTCAATGCCGACCACGGATTGTCCGGACTGCAACAACCGCTTGACGGTCTCGCGACCGACAAACGTCTTAAGGCCGGTTACAGCAATTGTTTTTCGTTTCGCCGGCATCTGCTGTCAGCCAATTCCCCTGTCCCGAACCGTCAAGCAAACCACGGGGAAACCTCAGGATTTCTTTCCGGTGGACTTTTTCTTGCTGGTCGTGGATTTCCTGGTGGTTTTTTTCTTGGCTGCTGTCTTTTTGCGACTGGTAGCCTTCTTCTTTGCCGGTGCTTTTTTCTTTTGTGCGGTGGACTTTTTTGCCGCAGAAGACTTGCCTGAGGTCGCGGCAGCTTTTTTCTTTTTTGCTGCTGGTTTCTTCTTGGAGCTGGCTTTTGATTTGGCAGCTTTGGAACCGGATGGGCGGGTCGTCGCTTGTTCCGCCAACTTATCAATCCGTTCCAACAGGTCCGAAATCTTGTCATCAAGCGCGTCGATCTGGTCCTCCAGATCGTGGAGTTCCTGCTGGGTCGGCAGGTTTGCCCAGTTAAAGGCCTGGCGCAGCGTTGAGTCCAGGGCCGTACGTGCCTCCTGCGTCCTGTTCAGGACCTGGCCAAATGCGGCCATTACCCGCGGATTGGTAAGGAGTTCCTGAAAGATAACTTCCAGACGCTCTTCACCTAATTCGATCACCCGGTCGACGACATTCTGATTATCTGACATGTTTTTTCCTCTAATTGCGGCTGAGGGGGATAGAATATCATAACGTCTCTCCAGCGGCGCGCCGACCGTTGCGCCGGGCAAGGCCTTATTTTATGCGGGTTCCGCAGATATTTTTGGTGACCCTCGTCGCAGCGCTGCTGCTGCTAGCCAGCGTTGTCGGTGCTGGTGCGCAAGAGGCGTCCAGGATCCGGATTGACGTTGTTCCCGTTGACGAGGTCAGTGGACCCGGTGCGGGTTTCGGAAACGACTGGGCCCAGTCGTTTCCCGATTATGCAACCAGGTTTTTTGATACCGCGACCCTGGCGCGGGAAACGCCCGAATTTCGGTTGGGGACCGCGATTAACTGGAAACGCTGTCCCGATTGTCGCGTAACGCCGCTGCGGCCGTCGACGATCGTGCCCTGGGTGGCACAACTGGCCGACCGGTCCCGAAGGGTCACCGATCCACCGGATGCGTACCTGTTGTTGTTTCCGCGCGGTGGCGTTGACGGATCTGGTTTCTTTGTTCCGGAGCGATGGTTGGCCGCAGAACTGGGGTATACCGGGTTTACCCTGATGCTTGCGGACCGGCCACAGGCGGCCCTGCACGAGGTAGGCCACCTGCTCGGGCTGCCCGACAGATATGATCCGCACGGTGATGCTGCCGAAACTGCCCTGACAATGATGGGCTGGATTGATGATCCTGTGGCGCCGCTGGATCCTGTCCTGCGGGCCGAACGAGGCTGGGCGACGCACCGGGTACTGCGGGCTGGCCGGCAGCCGACCTCGAAGACGCTGTATCCCGAAGATGTAATTGAATTGCCCTTTCCAAATCGCAGCGTCTGGCTGGGGTTTCAGCCGATCCCTGGTCCCGAGGGGCCCGCAGGATGGCTGTTTGAAGTTGATTCAAGCAATGGTGCCGATTTCGTTCGCCACTACGAACAGCTGTTGTCGCCCGACACGCCGGATCTGGGAATCGCGACAGTTACGGTGGGCGAGGGGGAAATGACGATCGGATGGCGGTATGTGCCAGACATCCCCAGGGTCATTCTGTCAATTGTTGCAATCGGCCAGCCGTCTGCGTCCAGCCCCGGCGGGTGCAATCCCTTCCGGTCCGTCCTGGATGCACTGGCAGGATTTCTTGCCGCCGGAATCGTGTGGGGAATTCGGCGATATCCGAGTGTCCATCAGGCCCATGACGATGGCCTCTGACAGGGGCTGAAACACCCCCCTGTAGCGGGTAGGTATTTGCTACAATGGCCCCGTGAGCGATACACCAGAAAATCCCGCTGCCAAGCGATTGGCGCCATTTCGTGAACAGATTGACCAGGTTGACCAGCAGATTCTCGAACTGCTGGGACAACGGGCCAACGCTGCGCTGGAAATCGGCAGAATAAAAGAAGACGCAGGCCTGCCGGTTTACGATCCGGAACGCGAGTCGGCCCTGCTGGCCAGGCTGGTAGATTTGAATCCTGGCCCCTTGCCGGCCGAGGCAATCCGTCACATTTACCAGCGGGTCATCCAGGCCTGTCGTAATCTGGAGACCCCGCAAAGGATCGCGTTCCTTGGCCCGCTGGGCACGTTTTCACATCAGGCAGCATTGTCGTGGAGCGGACCCGGGATGGAGCCCCGGCCCTTTCCGGACCTGCCCGATGTCGCGGATGCTGTCGCCCGTGGTGAAGCAGATTTCGGACTGTTGCCGGTCGAGAACTCAACGGAAGGAATTGTCGGGACGTCGTTCGATCTGGTTGTCGAGGGCAACCTGTCGATCGTCGGCGAACTGGTCCTGCCCGTACACCTGTACCTGATGTCGAATGATGAAATGAACGACATTGTTCGCGTCTATTCCCACCCCC
>JBFJWU010000484.1:0-2721 GCA_041623475.1 bacterium
CAGACACCCCACCAGGCGGCCATGATCGCCATTCCGCCAAGGCCGTCAAAAAAACCAAAGATCAGGATCAGACCCAACCCCGAATTCTGGATGCCGACTTCCACTGAAATTGCCCGCGAATCATATTTGGACAGACCAGCCAGGCGCGCTGTCCCGTATCCCAGGCTGAGAGCCGTCGCATTGTGCAGCGCAACGACAAATGCCGTTACGCCGATGTACTCCAGAAAATAATTCCAGTTCTTCTGCAGCGCAATCACGATGAAGGCCGTAAAGATAATGATCGAAAAGATCTTCATGGGTTTGCGGATTTTGGCGGCCAGGTCAGGGCGGCGTGCCTCCGTTGCCATTCCCAGGATCAGGGGAATTCCGAGAATGGTGAAAACGGTCCAGAACATGTTGACCGGGTCCAGTTTGACCTCACGCAGGATTGCCGCAGTGGAGGGGTGCATACCGCCCCAGAAGGCCAGGTTAAGCGGGGTCATAACGATCGCTGCAGCCGTTGATATTGCCGTCATGCTGATTGACAGGACAGTATTTCCGCCCGCCAGGTGGGCAATGAAGTTTGAGATATTGCCCCCGGGGCAGGCAGCGACCATAATCATTCCCAGCGCCAGGCTGGGCACCGGGTCAATAACGCGGGTCAGGGCGTACGTTACGGCGGGCAGCAGCAAAAACTGGGCAAACAGTCCGATCAGCGGGCCCCTGGGCGAACGGACGACCCGGCGAAAGTCATCGACGTGGAGATCCAGTGCGACCCCGAACATGACGAACCCAAGGACGATATTGAGGACGGCAAGTCCTTCGGGACTGAAGTTAAGCTGAATCTGGTCGATTACAGGGTCCATCAGGGCCTCCGGAAACGTTTTGACGTTGCCGTAATTTAACAGGGGAGAGGCATGTTACTCAATCACGAAACATACGGAGATCCCGGCCAACAGGCAATTGTCGTTCTTCACGGCCTGCTGGGCAGTCACCGGAACTGGCGGTCGCGAGCGCAGGCTCTGGCATCAAAATACTTCGTTGTCTGCCCGGATCTGCGGAATCACGGCGGTTCCCCGGCTGATCCAGACTGTCGTGCCAGATCCATGGCAATTGACGTGATCGAGACAATGAACGATCTCGGATGTTCGTCGTGGATCTGGATGGGGCATTCATTGGGCGGCCGTGTCGCGATCGAGGGGGTCCTCGGACACCCGGAGCGGGCAAGGGCCTTGATTGTCGTCGATATTGGTGTTCATCGCTACGAGGGAGAGAACAGGCAAATACTCGCGGCGATGGCTGACATCGATCCGGCCCGGTTGGATTCTCGGGCCGACGTCGACCGGGCGTTGCATGACCAGATTCCCGACAAACGAGTTCGCACGTTTGTCGTCAGTTCGGTACGGTCCGGATCAAACGGGCTGACGTGGGTCCATGACGTACAAAACTTGCTTGACGGTTATGACGACATGCTCGCTGAACCCCCGGCGGAATCGGGGCGGACCTGGGCCGGTCCAACCTGCTTCATACTTGGCGCCGATTCCGGCTACCTGGGGATCGAACATGAGCAAACAGCCCGGAGTGTTTTCCCGGCGGCCAGGTTCGTCCGCATTCCGGAAGCCGGTCATTGGGTCCATTTTGACCAACCGCAGCAGTTCGATCGTGCCGTTGACGAGTTTCTTCAGGGAATCGAGCTGCCGGATTGACGGTAGATTACCCGCTGATTCGATATGATTTGAAGGTAGACCATTTGCCTGGATCGGGATTCTTGCCGGAACGAATGCCAAATCAATGCCGCCGCGCGATCTGTCTGTTGTCTGCACTGGTTTTGCTGACCCATGCCGGTTGCGCATTCCTGGCTCCGCCGGCGCAGTTTCCGATTGTGACACGAGAGTCGCTGCGTGCGACCACCTGGAGCCGTGAAATCCTGCGTGTGCCCCGCGAGGAAGCGCAGTTGGCAGAGTTCCAGCAATGGGTCAGCGATGCCGAACCCGACGATGTTGCCTTATCTTTGCCGCTGTTGTGGTTGTCCGGCTTCCAATCCGTTCGACAGGCGGGGCACGGCCTGAATTCCGGGTTGCCGGGATCCGATACCTACGCATCCTGGCACGTTGAGCCGACCATTACCCTGACGCAGGCTGCCGTTCATGGCCTGGTTCGTCACACACAGACGGGAAAACTGGTACAGCCCTGGGATTCCGAAGCCAATGAGTATCGCAAAACGGATTTTGCGACGGTAACCGGATGGGATTCGCCAGAGCCGTTGTCGTTCGTCAAGGCTGACCTGCACGTCCACAGTGCCCGAAGCCATGACAGCTCGACACCGATCCGCGCGATCCTGCTTGCCGCCCAGGCCAACGGGGTCGACGTCCTGTCCATCACCGACCACGACATACTCAGTTATCGAGAAGCACTAGCCACATACCAGGATATGCGAGATCGCGGTGAACTTTCCCGTCCAATTCTGTTGATACCGGGTGTCGAGATTTCCAGTGCGGATGGGCATATCCTTGCGTACTTCATCCACTCGCCGGTTCCGCCGGGTCTGGTGGCGGACTGTCGCCGCCGTTGCGGGCGGCGCGTTTGGCGCGTGCTGCTGCGATCATGGCGTCGACCTGCTTTTGCTGATCGGCGGTCAGCACCTCGGCGACTTCTTTGTCGCGAGACTTCTCCAGGTCGGCCAGCTGCTCCTGCAGCTTTTGCATTTCGGCCGCGAACCGCGCTTGGATCGCATAGATCTCC
>JBFJWU010000485.1:0-2697 GCA_041623475.1 bacterium
CATTGATCACGCCGCCCCGACCACGGTTGACCATCGGGCCCAGGCTGGCGTGCATCAACCGCAGCGCCGCTGTGTTGTTAACGGTGATCATCCGCTCCAGTTCGGCCCAGGGCTGGTTGTGGAACCTGGCCATTGCTGTATTGATGCCGGCATTGTTGACCAGCAGGCCAACGGGGCGGTCCGCGAACAGGTTGGCGACGCGGGACACGTCGGCGCTGTTGGCCAGATCGGCGGTTACGACATCGACCTGAACGTTACTTGTGCCCGTGATCTGCGCCTGCAGTTCCTGCAGGCGTTCGGTTCGCCTGGCGACAATGGCAACATTGATACCGCGATTGGCAATCGCAACCGCAAACGCGCGGCCAATGCCGCTGGACGCGCCGGTAATTACGGCCCAGGGGCCAAAACTGTCTTGAAAATTGCTCATCCGCGAGTCCTTACTGGTCAGGTGTCGAAAAATTGATTCGGCGGTACCGTTCAGCCTGAGGCCCGTTCATAGATGGTGCGCTCCAAACAGTACACGTGGCACTCATCGTCGCCGAACGCTCGCCGTTCAACAAATTCCAACCCGCAGCGCCTGGAAAAGCGGTGCGCGCGGTCGTTGTCGGCCATTGGGTCAACGAGGACGGCGGTCACGGCGGGGTTGGCAAAGCACATGGCCAACGCCTGCTGCATCATCCGGGTGCCAAATCCCTGGCCCAGCAGGTCGGGCTCGCCGATCCAGATATCGATGGCCCGCAGGTTGGGCTGACAATCGCCCCAGTAGTGGCTGTCTTCCAGATGCGGGTCAATAATCTGGACAAATCCGATGGGTGTGCCGTCCAGTTCGGCAATCAACTGCTGTCGCCACGCCGGGGTCCGCAGCAATTCGGTTTCCCATTCCCAGTCGCTGTCGGGGTCCGACGCCTGCAGGTGCGGACGTTCATCCCATTCGCGAAGCAACGTAATGTCGCCGGGCGTCGCCGGGCGTCGCCGGGCGAAAGCAGATCGTGTCGCCTGCCATTTGCTCAACCGCTGAATCGGGGGCCGCGGCCGTTGCCTTCGCAATAATCACGCAACCGCACCATCAAGTCACCCCAGGTCGTGTTGCAGTGGGGGAACATGCCGTCGGTCGTGGCCCAGTCACTGTGGCTGAACTTCAGCACGGTGCCGCCATCCGCAGGCACCAGGTGGACATTGATCGCCGTGCCGACCCATTCATCCGGCATCGTTGGCGCCGCGATCCCGCGCCAGCGCAGGGACTGCCCGGGCGTTTCGTCTTCAATACGAAAGTGAAATTGGATCGAGCCGCCGTCAAAGCCAAAAACATATGTGTCGCCCGAGTCCCCGGGCAGGCGTGAGTCCAGGGTCCACCATGATCGCAGGCCCTGGGCGGTTGTCCACGCCCGGTAGACCACGTCAGGCGTTGCATTGACAAAGATCTCGTGCAGGCTGTCAGGCATGTTAGTGGGCCTCGTTCCAGAATCCCGGATTGCAGTATCGATGTGTTCGATAATACTTGGGGCGGCTGTCCAGGCGCATATGCAGCCAGTACACCCCCAGGCCGGCTGTGCCCAGCCACAACGGCGCATCGGACAGGTGGTCCAACGCCGCCCTGGCGGTGGCGGACCAGAATTCGTCGACCAGGCCGTCAGGAGCGGTACGCAGGAAAATACCCAGATGGGCGCAATCAACCCCGGGATCGGCGGGGGGCAGGGGGGCGACCAGCAACGCATCGCCGCCCAGGTTGTGAAACGTCGCCACGGTGGCAGCGGTCGACTGGTTGGCAAAGATGTCCCGGAACGGCTGCGGATCCGGCCGGACCCGTGACAATGCAGGGCTGGCGGGTGTCGCGTATTCGAATGGCTGGTCCAGGTCGTTGCCGGTCAACGGCGGGCATTCAAACGCAAACGCCGGCGGGGCAATGTCCAGTAGCTGCCGCGAAAATTCGACACCACCAGCCGGTGCCTGCAGGCGGTCCAGCCACTCAGCAAATGTCATCGGGTTGAGCTCGGGTGTTATTCCCACCGAATCGCGACACCGCCGGTGTCGCCGCCAGAGCCACCATTCAAGGAAATACCGGCCGCCGTTCCGGCACCGATCAGGATTGCGGAAACCCCCGCCCATAGCCATGGATTCCTGAGCACGGTCCCGCCATCGTCAGCGTCGTCGGCTCCCGAACCGGCCGCGGTCGCAAGCGATGGCCCGGTTGAATCAAACAGGTCACAGATATTGGCGGTCAAGTTGCCCGGGCGCCATCCAGCGACCCAATCGCCCGCCCGCAGCAGGGCTGGTCCAGTCGCGTCCTTTGTCCAATACCATTCGGCATCGGAACCGGCAACGGCACCGGCAACAAATGCGGCGTCTGACAACGGAAACGGGGGAAGGGGGGCAGGTTGAGGAAACCGGAGGCGACCGTAGGGAAACTCGATTTCGAGCGTAATAATATCGGCGCGATCAAACGGCAATGCCAGCCCCTGTTCTGCCGGGATTGGATGTCCGTTGACAAAGACCTGAACCGGGTCTGGATAGATGTCGACCATCTGGACGCCCGTTTCAAGAATCTCCTGCTTGCGGGCCCTGACGGACTCGGCAATTTCTGGCGGAAACGTTGGCGGGAGCTCGCTTGCGTACAACAGGATGCGGGCAAGATTGGTAATGGCCAGGTGCCGGTCGTCGGTTCGGCCCTCGAGCCCTGCCAGTCGTGCCGCCAGCACC
>JBFJWU010000486.1:0-2693 GCA_041623475.1 bacterium
ACCTGCTCTTTGATAAACCACTGCATCTCGACCTCGGTCGCATGGTCCTGGTTCTTGACGGCCAGCTCATACAGGTCATTGATCTGTTCGGTATTGTCCTGTTCGGACTGCAGCGCCGTCTCTACCGCATCCAGCGGCGAGTCAAATTCAGCTTTGGGCGCCGTAACGGACCGCAAGTCCAGCTTGCCGTCCTGATCACCGACAAATTTCATCAAGCGCTCGGCATGAGCCAGTTCTTCCTTGCACTGAAGCTCCATCCAATGCGCAAATCCGGTCAACGCAATCTCATCAAAATAAGCTGCAATCGCCAAATACATATAGGCCGAAGCCAATTCATTGTTGATCTGGTCATTCAGGGCTTTCTGCATGACGTCGCTAAGCATATTTGCTGTCTCCTTAAATATTTTCTGTCTGCACTGGTTGTTATTTTAGCGGAACATCACGCTGCGCCCCGGGGGCTCACTGGCCAGGTGCCATTTTTTGAAACGCGAAGAAACCCCATTATGCGGGCGGAGTTTGGACACCAAATACTTGATATCAGGTACCCGATGCGCTTTCATGTACAAATCAGTGACGGGGATGAAAAAAGGCCGCCTCAACTTGCGAAACTCGAACAACAATCGATTGCAGCACCTGGTGACTGCAGCTTTGGTGGTATTGTCTGCCGGGATATTTGTCGGATGCAATGAGGCTGCCGTCGGGACAAATCGCCCTGTTACCTCGGTGTCCGGCAACGACACCTCAGACTCGGATACCAATGGCAACGCCCCCGCCCCAACAACGGACACTGACAACCAACAGCCCCCTCGACCACCGGCAGGCACAAACTCCACCGGCGCCTCAACACCGCCAAACTTCATCGTAATCTTGACAGACGACGAGGATTACCTGGCCCACACATTCAGGCCCAAGTTTCACCAGTTAATGGTCAGCGAAGGGGTCTTTTTCGAAAACGCATTTGTGTCGCGGTCAATCTGCTGCCCCTCACGGGTTACTATTCTTCGTGGCCAGTATCCACACAATCACGGAGTACTCCACAACGGGGGCACATTTGGCGGCTTTAACCGTTATTTGGAACAAGGACTGGAACAGAGTCATGTGGCAACCTGGCTTCAAGACGTGGGTTACAGGACCGGATTCTATGGCAAGTTCCTGAACGGCTACCGCGGTCCGGACCAGACCTATGTTCCCCCAGGCTGGGATGACTGGAACGCCTTCGTCACGCCAAACAATTTTTTTGACTTCAATATCAATTCCAACGGCAACATTGTGTTCTACGGGAACAAAGCAACAGAATATTCGGCACGTGTCCTGACCCGACTGGCAATTGACTTCATTAAAGCCTCGGTCGCCGACGGAAAACCATTTTTTACACTTATTTCAACCGTCTCACCGCATGGACCAGCGACTCCGCCCCCGGAATATGCGAACCAGTTGAGCTGGGTCGCTGTTCCAAGGATCGATTCATTTAACGAAGCAAACGTCAACGACAAACCTGACGCCACCAACGCAGGACCACCGCTGTCTGCCCAGGAAATAACTGACGCCGATGATTTTTATGCTGATCGCATACGTTCGCTCTACGCAGTTGATGACGGAATCGAATCGATCATTAATGATCTGGAAGCATTAGGCATCAACCAGGACACCTACATCTTTTATCTAAGCGATAACGGATTACGGACGGGGCACCATCGGATCCGGGGACGCGGGGGAAAGATAGAAGGTAAAGGGTCATCCTACGACATCGACATCAGGATTCCATTTGTCGTTCGGGGCCCAGGAATACCACGTGGAAGGACATCGAAGCAACTGGTACTTACCAATGACCTGGCACCCACGATCGCCTCATTGGCCGGTGCCGTACCGGATTATGTCCCGGACGGCCGGAACCTGAACCCGCTGTTTTTGAGCGCCGGAACCGGAAATATCGTCCCTTGGAGAAAGTCGATACTTTCAGACCGTTGGGTCAAGTACACGGATGGCAGTGGCACAGTCACTGGCGCAACACCCTATCCGGCGATTCGCACTGAATTTGGAAAATATGTCATCCATGACACCGGGGAACGCGAAGCGTACTACTATCCGACGGACCCACATGAAACACGAAATATCGGGTGGAAATTCCAGAGCGACAAACGCGACGAAATAGAATCTGCGATGTTCAGCATTTTGAACTGCATTGGTTTTACGTGTCTAGGTGCCGAAGACTATCCCGTCGAAATTACACACGTAGCCGAATAGAATTTTCTGACTCCGATTGCGACGGCAGCTGACTTGGTCGACTAAACGGCCGGGAGTCGAGTCTGGTCGTTCAATAACAAGTGCACGGCAGGCGCCTTGATCCCATCAAAGGTTTTCAGGTTGGCCGTGCCTGAACGATTCCTGCCAAATTGCCAAACGAGCGTTTGAGCGGTAAAACATGAGCCTGCTGAGCATGCTCCCCAAAGACATTACGTGAAGTCAAAGCAAAGGAGGCGTTGGTGCTGACCCAATTCCAAAACTATTCCTGTGCAATCCTGGCCGCATTGTCGCTGGTGATCCTGTTGGGTGCCTGCAACGACAGCCTTTCGTTGTCTCCGGCAACTGTGGAAGTCACATCGGACATCAACCCACCCGAATTCGAAGGCGCCAGTTCGGTCGAGCTTCAAGGAAACGCGGCGCTGGTCAGTTGGCCAGAAGCGTCCGACGAC
>JBFJWU010000487.1:0-2690 GCA_041623475.1 bacterium
CGGTAATCGTATGGGGGTCGACGAAACCGGCGTGTCCATTGAACAACTGGACCTTGTCCAGGTCAAGGTTTCGCTGGTAGATACCGTTCAGTCGTTCGACATAACGATTTCGTGAATCCGCCAGGGTTCGCCAGTCGAACGCCACAGGCCCGACTGAAAAACCGTAACCCGCCGCGTCCTCAATTGCCTCGGCAATTCCGGCAGCGTTCCACATGACCTTTTTGGGTACACAGCCGACATTGACACACGTGCCGCCCAGACGACCGGATTCGACAACCGCGACCCGGGCCCCGTGGGCCGCCGCCCGACGGGCACCGGCCAGTCCACCACTGCCGCCGCCGATGACAAGAAAATCAAAATCGTATTGCTGGCTCAAATCAGTCGGCCCCGAATGTCAGTTTGCAGGAATCGGTTCTGGTCCTCGGGTCATGATAGTGAATATCACTGGCCGCGGTATTGGTCTGGATCGTAGTTGGCGGTCCCTTGGCGGTACACTGTACGAATGTGGGCAGAAGATCCGTTTACTCGTGGCGTCTGTCGACTGTTCTTCGGGACCATCGTGCCAGTCACCGCCTGGGCAAGTCTTTGCCGATGACAACCAGTCGACGGTCCCTCTGGTACATCCTGATTGTGGCCACCGTCGTTGGCGGTACTTACTCGACCGCCTTGCCCGGGGCCTGGGTGTGGGATGACCATTCCCTGATACAGCAACAACGGGTCATCCAGGAAATCCAGCCCCTGTATGTCTATTTCACGCAGCCAATGTGGTCGGTTGACCAGTCTAACCGGTCCGCGCCGTATTACCGGCCGCTGACCATCTTCAGTTTCGCCCTCGATCACGCGGTGTCGGGTGGCGATGTTCGCTTTTTTCAGCTGACCAATATCATCCTGCACGTGTTCGTCTGCCTGCTGCTGTTCAGCCTGCTGGTCCAATGGACCGGACGCCATGACCTGGCAGCATTTATGGCCGCAGGGTTTGGCGTGATGCCGCGGTTGACGGAAACTGTCGCCTGGATTTCAGGGCGGGGTGATATCCTCGCCACGTTCTGGCTGCTGGTGGCGGTCCGGTTGTCGTGCCCGGGGCGCAATGGCGAACGCAGGCCTGTGCTGGTCGGGATGGCGATGCTGTGCGCATTCCTCAGCAAAGAAGTGGCGGTTTTTGCGGTTCCCGCAGTCTTGATCCTGGCCATTACTTATCGCGGGGCGCCGGCGGTTCTGCCGATTGCTGCGTCGTTGGCCGCGTATTTTGGACTGCGTTTTGGCGTGGCTGGCGTTGGCGCGACCGGCGCCGGCCTCAGTCTTGATCCGTTGCCGATCGCCGAAAAGATGGGCCAGTATGTCCTGAATACCATCCTGTTTCACCGGCCATCGATTGCCCAAAGTGTCCTGGATTTTTCTGCCGCCGCCAGGGGGATTGCGTTCGGCATTGCCTGTTTGGCTGGCTTGGCGTTTCTGTTCCGTGGACGCACGTACGTGGAACGGCAGCAACGCCTGTCGATGGCGACGCTGGCGTTTGCAACGGTTCTTGTCGTGTCGGGGCTGTTCGATCGGATTTCCTCGTTCTATGTCAACGACCGATTCCTGTACGTACCGATGGTGGCTGTTGGCGTCTGCCTGGCGATGGCCCTTGGTCGGGCCAATCGGTCATTTTTCGCACCGGTCCTGCTGGCGTTTGTGGTGGTCTGTGTGCCGATTACGATGCAGCGAAACACCCTTTGGCAGGACGAGCTGAGCCTGTGGGACCACGACATTTCCGAGGCGACCAACATTCCCCCGATTGCCCTGCAACACTACGGCTGGGCGCTGGTCCGGGAATCCTATCCCCGGCAGGCGATCGTCGTTTTTGAACGGGCCCTGCGTGAATCAAAACGGGACCTGACGCAGGGCGGACAGAACAGTGTGCTCGCGCGGGGGACGGCGTACAGCGATATCGGCAACTTTGCGGACGGGGAGCACCTGTTGCGGCAACTGGCGCCGGGACCGGGGCAGGGGCTGTCCGTGGCGCAGTACAACCTGGCCCTGTTGCTTGCCCGATCGGGACGATTTGATGAATCCATCGCCATGCTTCAGGGGTTGCTCGACAACGAACCCAATTATCGAGGTGGACGGTCATTGCTGGGGCTGGTCCAGCAGGCACGCATAACACTGGAGTCGGATACCGCATCGGACCGGGACATTATTCGCACCTGGGCGATGCTGGGAAACGCCACCAGGGCGATTGAAATTGGCGAAGCAAGGGTCCGGTCGGGAGACCGCGAATTGGTGCCGCTGCTGGCGAATCTGCAGATCCGCTACGGTTCGATCGAACGGGCTACGGAACTGATCTCGGCGATGGTCGAGTCAGGGGACAGGTCTTCGGCGGGGTATTCAGTGAATTTGATGCGCGAGCGGCATCAGAAAGAGCGCCGGGTGCAGTCGCTGCCGTGGCTTCAGTCGCTGGTTACGGCTTCGACTGGCTAGCCTTGTACAGGTCGTGCACCCGTTTGCGGACGGCCTTGGTCACAACCGTGACGTTGCTGACGCTGATCGCGTCTTCCAGATCCGGTTGAATGTCCATCACCTTGGCAATCAACCAGCTTTGTGACCGGATATCCGCCCAGGCCGTGTAGAAAAACAGGGTCTTGTCCTCGCCAACGGGTACAAACTCCCAGGCGCCAAAGTTTTCGTCCATGTCACCTTCGACCAGGCGC
>JBFJWU010000488.1:0-2687 GCA_041623475.1 bacterium
CGTGCAACTTTGCTTTGACCCGGAACAAACCGATTGTTGACCATGATCTTCTGGGGTGCACAAGCAGACAGCAATCCCCCAGTGACCAGAACGGCAACGATTGCTCGTTTTAGCGATTTCATTTGATAAATCTCCTGATCTGTTAGGTAACGGGATTACCGGTTTTGGGCCGGCGGGCAGACGATTTTCACGCCTTCGTCGTCCATCCGGTCACAAACCTTGTGGCACTGCAGGTCGACGTCTTTGGACTTCGACCGTTCGCACTCGTAAAAGACTTCCTGATACATGCCCATTCCAGCGAAGACACCCTTGATGTTCATCCGCTGGCCGCGAACAATAATCATGTCGCTGGCGGCACTGTGATCAGCGTCCAGAACAGTAACTCCGCAACCCATCATCGGGGTGGCCATCATTACGCAAACTGCGGCAAGAATAATTTTTTTCATTTCTTCGCTGCCTTCTTTTCGTATTCCACATTCAGCTGCTTGCAGCCGCTCAGTGAACCGTCGTCCGACCGATCGCATTCAACGATCCCGGTCTCTGAGCCAAAATATTTCTTTTTGACAAAGACCATCAGGACCGAATCATCCGTACCGGACATCGTCCTCGTATACGTATAGGAGCAACCAACGGTCCCCCCTAATACCCCTGCTGCGAGCAGGGCAATACCGACTCTGCGCATGCTTGTACCTCCTGGCATTTGCGTAGTTGAGCCTTGAAAAACCCGAATTATGCACTTTGCGCCCAAGTACGAGCGCGAACAACACAGAAGACTAGCAGGCATCCTGCCGTTTTGCAAGACGGGGCGACCCTTCAGGATGGGGCGACACACTTACGGCTCTGGAAACCGCATCTTACGGTGTAAACCCTGTACTCAGGCAAGCACGCGGCGCTGGTACAATCCCGGTTATCCATGCACAATGGGAGGCACCAATTGACCGCCCTGCCCGACAAAGCGTACCCGTTTGCCAGTTGATCCAACCAGACTCCGTCGCATTCTTGGACTGTCGCTGCCGATTATCGGTGGAATGGTCAGCCAGAACATCCTGAACCTGGTTGATACCGCTATGGTTGGTACCCTGGGCGACGCCGCGCTTGGTGCCGTCGGCCTGGGCGGATTCATTATGTTCATGTGCCAGGCGATCATCCTGGGCCTGTCCCCCGCCGTCCAGGCAATGGCCGCCCGCCGGGTTGGCGAAGACCGGATCAATGAATCAGCCGGAGCCCTGAACGCCGGCCTGCTGCTATCCGTAATCGGCGGACTGGCCCTGACCATTGCACTCTGGCCGTTGATGCCGACGCTGTTCGGTGCCTTGAACGAGGATCCTGCCGTTGTCGACCTGGGCTCGCGGTATGTCCAGATACGCTGCCTGGCAATCCTGTTTGTTGGGATGAATTTTTCCTTTCGGGGCTATTGGAACGCGATTGATCGTCCGCAGTTGTATATGCAGACGCTGGTCTTTATGCACATTACGAATATTGCCCTGAACTACACCCTGATTTTCGGCAAGTTCGGAATGCCGGAAATGGGCGTCGCCGGAGCCGCAACCGGCACGACGATTTCGACTGCCCTGGGCTCGGCCTACTATTTTCTGCTGGGATTCCGGCACGCACGCAAGAACGGGTTCCTGACCGAAAGACCCAGCGCCGAGAACCTCAAGACCTGTATCCGGATCGGTTTTCCGAACGGCGTTCAACAGTTCTTCTTTGCGGCCGGCTTTACGATCATGTTCTGGATTATCGGATTGGTGGGTACGACGGAACTGGCTGCCGCATCTGTATTGATCAACCTGATGCTGGTTGCAATCCTTCCCGGAATCGCAATGGGCATTGCCGCCGCGTCGCTGGTCGGACAGGCACTGGGCCGCGGCGATGCTGACGATGCACGGTCCTGGGGCTGGGATGTCGTCAAGGTCGCCGCGGTCATCATGGGGTGCCTGGGCGCGCCATTAGCCCTGTTTCCTGACCTGATCCTGTCCGGTTTTATCCATGATCCTGTCACCCTGGATGTTGCCCGCCTGCCGCTACGGATTATTGGCCTGGCGATCGGGTTTGAATCCGTTGGGCTGGTTTTGATGAATGCGCTTCTGGGTGCGGGTGACAGCCGCCGCGTCATGGTTGTGTCTGTCGGTGCCCAATACCTGCTGTTCCTGCCAGCTGCCTACGTGATCGGACCCGTGCTGGGGTATGGACTGCTGGGTATCTGGATCGCAATGTTTGCCCAGCGGCTGGGACAGGGACTGGTGTTCGTCGGGTTCTGGATGAACGACAACTGGACGTCAATCAAAGTCTGAGCCGGACGGCGAATTCGGCCCCGTTTGCTATAGTGGATCGACAGAATGGCAAGTCCAAAACCACATATGTTCCTGGCGGGCCAACGGCAAATACGATTCGAGGCACTGCAGGCGTCACTGGTTCCCCGCAGCCGTCAGCTTTCTGACCAGCAGCGCGCCCGATCCAGGCAACTGGTCAATGATCTGGTCGGCAACATGCCCGCGGCGAACCAGAAGAAACTGGGCCTGTTTCTGTTGATTATCGACATTCTGGCGTTGCTTCGCGGGCTGCGCCCATTTCGCGCACTGCCGGATTCCCGAAAAGAAGCGCTGCTGCAGTGGTTGTTTGACAATCCAATCGGCTTGCTGCGCAAAGGATTCTGGGGGCTGAATTCCCTTGCCAAGTTCGGCGTC
>JBFJWU010000489.1:0-2678 GCA_041623475.1 bacterium
CAGCTACGACCCGCAGGACCCCGAAAGCCGCCAGGAAATCCCGGCGCGTTTTATTGCCGAGGGATTCCTGCAGCTGGACAAGGACGGTAACTGGCTGATCCAGAACGAGCCGATTACCCACCCCAAGTTGACGGCGTTCCTGACAAAACAACTGCGACGGACGGCCGAAGGCGAATACTGGGTGGTCAACGGACCCCAGCGGGTCCTGGTGGAGCTGGAGGACGCGCCCTACGTGGTCCGGCGAATTGACGTGGACGGTGACGACATCACCATGACCCTGAATGACAGCAGTCGCGAGGCCCTGACACCCGGCAAGGGATTGCAGATCGCCGCCGACAATGTGATCTATACCCGGGTCAAGGCCGGCCAGGCCGGTGCCGACCAGGACCAGGATCATCGTGCACGGCTGACCCGGGCGGCTGTCCAGCAACTGGAACCTGTCCTGGACCAGGCAGATGACGGATTTGTCGTTCGCGCCGGTGCAACGCGGATCCCCGTCACCACAATCGACCAGGGCTGAGCCCATGACCCTGCCCGCCCTGCCCCTGCTGATCTACCTGTCCGGAATCGCTGCCCTGGCAATGTGGATGGTCGTTGTCCGCCGGCGGATTCGCGTCGCAATCGTGATTTCGATTGTCGGTGTCATCATCTGGCACTTCCTGGCGGCCGCCTGGCGGACGTTCAAAATGGCCGCGGATGGCCACGGAGCAGCAACCGTTGCTGTCACCCTGCTGGCCATCTGGATCGTCGCCAGTATCTACAGCCTGATCCGTGTCCCGGTCACCACCCCTGGCTGGCGACGAATGGTCGTCAATCCGGGCGGGGCATCGCTGGCGACGATTATGGCGACGGCGCTGGCGTGGTGGGGATTCGCCTGGTTTGCAACCGTCCACCCCGTCCCGCCCCAGACCCAGGCCGCCGTGGCCGCGGGCTTTGGCATCCTGGTGTTTTTCGAGGCCCTGTATCGGTCCGGGCGCGTGGTCACAACATTTCATACCGTCACGCGCCCGATTCCGGAACGAATCCGGATCGCCCTGATCGCCGACATCCACGTTGGCCAGCGATTTGACCGCAGCACAACACGCGAGCGGGTCGAGCGAATCCTGCGCGAGGATCCCGACCTGGTCATGATCAGCGGCGACTTCCTGACCGAACTGATTCCCCGTGCCCGCTGGCAACCGGCGCTGGCCCCGCTGGCAGACCTGGCCGACGCCGTCCCGGTCTATGCGGT
The DNA here is from genome assembly GCA_041623475.1 of bacterium. Taxonomy (GTDB): domain Bacteria; phylum J088; class J088; order J088; family J088; genus JBFJWU01. The sequence goes on from JBFJWU010000489.1 coordinate 1,232, forward strand.
GCAGGGAAACCATGATTTGTACGCATCCCACCACCTGGTTCCGTTTTTGGAGCAGATTGGTGTCACCGTCGTCGAGGGGCTGGTCGTCCGGACAATGGTCGGCGACCAGGATGTCGAGATCGGCGGCGTACCGTTTACCTATCGGCCACGGGAGAAACGGGAACACCTGGAACAGTTGCACTGGCAGGGCGCACCTGTGCAGATTGCCCTGATCCACGACCCCAGCGCCTGGACACCGACCCTGCTGCCGGAACGCTCGCTGGCCCTGGCCGGGCACCTGCACGGCGGCCAGGTCGGCCTGACAATCGGACCCATTCACCTGTCGTTGATCCGCCCCCTGGGCATGCGTGATTTCGGCTGGTACCACCGGGACAATCGCGACCTGTACGTCACCCGCGGTGCCGGATTCTACGGCTTTCCCTTCCGCCTGGGCATCCCCAACGAAGTCGCCATCATCGACGTCCAACCGGGGGCGAGTTAGCCACAGAGGCACAGATAGTCAGGTGAAGAGTCTTGACCACGGGGGACACGGGGAAAGGCAGGGGGTCGAAATAGGAAGAACGGAAAAGAGTTTTCGCCACAGAGGCACAGAGAAAGAAGGAAGAAATTCAACGCGGGGAAAAGAAGATCTTTCACACCACAGAGGACACAGAGAGCACGGAGAGGGAAGAGATGAGAATTCAGGGGGGGGGCATTGTGAATCAAATCGCCGTAACCAACAATGCTTACAACCACCAGAATTCAAACCGAATCTCCCGATCCGGAAACGCTGACCGCATCGCGTCCAGGTAAAAGTCGGCCTGTGCCTGGTACCGGCCCGGATCCGGAGCCCCGGTTTTGTAGTCGATAATCGACAGAATATCGCCCTCGTCCAGGACCAGGTCAATGACACCGTGCCACGGCTGGCCGTCGCGGCTGAAGTAAATCGGCACCTCGCGACCGGCGATGCTGCCGCCGCGCATCCGGGCGATCAACGCCCGGTCGTCAGCGCCGACGGTGTCCCCGGACAGGAACCGTTCCAGGATCGTCCGGGCCGACGCCAGGATTGATGGATCGCCGGACAATGATTCCAGCAGCGCCTCGTCCAGACGCTCAGTAACCGGATCAAACTGCTCCAGGTATTCATGCACAACGGTCCCGACATCGGCCCCGGCCCCGTCGCCAACCGGCGTAACGGTCGAGTCCTGTTCGTCGCTCCAGGCGGCATATTCGTCAATGCGCTGGTGGCTGGGCTCGCCGGTGATCGTCGACGGCGACTGCCAGATCGGCTCCGGGTCTGGCGGCGGATGTGGCCAGTCGCTGATCGCCGCCTGCAGGACACCGTGGGCTGACTGGTCCGGCCAGCGGTCCGGCGTAGCGGGCTGGATTGGTACTTGCTGTCGTTCCAGCTGCACGGTGCCCGACACGGCTGTTGATGCCCCTTCTTCGGCCGCGGCCTGCAGCGCCC
>JBFJWU010000490.1:0-2664 GCA_041623475.1 bacterium
AACCTGAGGACCCTGCCCCTGGCACCCAACCTGCCGTGGCACCAGATTCCCGGCCTGCGGCGTGAATGGGCGGAAAAGCTGACCAAGCTGAAACCCGGCACCCTGGACGACATTACCGACCTGCCCGGAATGACACCGGCAACCCTGCAGGCGATCGAGTCTTACCAGCGGCTTTACGAAGCTGAACTGCGCGCCAGCCAGTAACGACACGCCCAGAACTGTCAAAGATCAGATGACAACCCCCGGGGGGCTTGTTACGTTAAACAGATGAAGACCCAGGCCAAAAACAAACGACGGGGAACCCGTCCGGGATTAACCCGCGAGGAGTCCCGCCGTTTGACCCGCGAGCGACTGCACGCGGCAGCCCGCGTCGAGTTTGCCCTGCACGGCCTGCAGGGAACCAATCTGACCGACATCCTCAAGCGGGCCGAAGTGTCGCCGGGTGCGTTTTACCATCATTACCAGGATAAACTTGACCTATTCCTGGCCGTTGCCGAAGACATGGGCATCGCCATGCGCGACCTGCTGCGGGAAAGCCGCGAGCACCTGCGTAATCCCCAGGAAGACATCGTTGGCTGGATCGCCAACCTCTACCGCAGCGCGCTGGTGATCGCAAAATCGAACGAAGAACTGTTCCGAATCTTTGTCCGCGAGTTCAATTCCGGTAATCCCCGCGTCCAGAAGTACTTCCAGGAAGACCGGGCCCAGTTTCGTGAGGAACTGGAGGACAGCATGCGCGACCTGATGGACGCTGGCTACCTGCCCGACATCGATACCCGTTGGGCCGCATATGTCCTGGCCGTATTTACGCTGAGCGCCACAATCGAGCAGTTGACCGTCCCCGCCGACGAAGACAGCTGGGTCCAGGCCATGGCCCGCTTCACCCTGGGCGGCATCAGCGCCCTGGGCACCATGCCGGCACCACCGCCGGACTATGTGTCCGGTGCGAAACAGACAAGAAAGAAATAGGTCCTCCCGGCCCTGCGACCTTGATTCATCAGGGCAATTGTCAGCAACGCCCAAACGCCGCAGCGATCTGTTCCAGATGTTCGTCCGTATGCCCGGCCGTTATGGTCAGACGGATGCGGGCGGTGCCTTCGGGGACTGTGGGCGGGCGGATGCCCACGGCCAGGATGCCGCGGTCGAATAGCCGTGCGGCCAGGTCCATCGTGTCGCGGTCGTCGCCGACGATCACCGGCAGGATTGGGGCGCGGCCGGGCAGGACCTGCCAGCCATTCGCGCCCAGCAGTTGCCGCAATCGCGCGGCGTTATCCAGCACCCGCTGCCGCAGCACAGCATCGTCGCGGGCGATCTGCAGTCCCGCCAGGCTGGCAGCGCAGACCGCCGGTGGCAGCGCGGTTGTAAAAACAAAACTGCGGGCGCGGTTGAGCAGCAGTTCGATGGCGGCCTCGCTGCCGGCCATGTATGCGCCAAAGCTGCCCAGCGCCTTGCCGAACGTGCCCATGGTCAGGTCCACACCGGATTCAACCCCCAGGTCTGCCGCCAGCCCTCGACCATGCGGCCCCATCACGCCGGCACTGTGGGCCTCGTCTACAACCAGCAGCGCATCGTGCCGTCGGGCCAGGTCCGTCAGGTCGACCAGCGGCGCCTCGTCCGCATCCATCGAGAACACGGCATCGGTCACGATGACCTGTCGGCCACCGGTATCCGTGGCCATCATGGCCGCCAGCGCGGCCACGTCAGCGTGGGGATAGACCCTGAGTGTTGCTCGACTCAGTCGACAGCCGTCGATAATCGACGCGTGGTTGAGCGCGTCGCTGTAGATAAAATCACCCCGTCCAGCCAATGCCGGCAATGTGCCGGTGTTGGCGTGATAGCCGCTGTTGAACAGCAGCGCCCGGTCAGAACCGCGCCAGTCGGCAACAGCCGACTCGAGTTGCTGATGCGGGGACATGCTGCCGCTGATCAGGCGACTGGCACCGGATCCGGTGCCCCACTTTCTGATTGCCGCGACCGCGGCGTCAGCCAGACGCGAGTCACCCGCCAGGCCCAGGTAATCATTGGAACAGCACAGGATCACCAATCGGCCATCGACTGTTACCACCGGGCCCTGGACGGACTCGATCGACCGCAAGGACCGTCGCCGACCCAATTGCTCCAACGCCAACAGAGCGTCGCCAAAATATTGGTACCAGTCTTGACTCATGTCTTCATTGTGTCGGGGCCGGGGATTTTTTTCAGTGGCAGACTTGACTGAAATAAACCGCTGCGTGCCACTGTCGAACGGGACTATGCTTGCGGTATGATGTCAGAAACCCCGGACGAAGGTCGTCCATTTTTTCCCATGAAAGCCGTTTTGCAACGCGTCTCATCAGCGTCCGTCACTGTATCCGGTCGGACTGTCGGCCGAATCGGCCAGGGGATCTGCGCGCTGGTCGCGATCGAGCACGGCGACGGCGACGCCGAGGTCAACTGGATGGTCAACAAGATCCGGTCAGTGCGCATGTTTACCGGCGACAGCGGCCGGATTGACCGAAACGTTGAAGAAGCCGGCGGCGAGCTGTTGCTGGTCAGCAATTTCACGGTGGCCGGGCGGGTCCAAAAGGGCACCAGCCCGGACTACAGCCGTTCAGCGGGGGCCGAAGAGGCGTTTGAAATATTTGAGTCGCTGTGTCGCGCGGCCGCGGCCCCCGGGCAGGCGGT
>JBFJWU010000491.1:0-2640 GCA_041623475.1 bacterium
AGCCGCAATGCTGTTGCCCGCCCGATCCCCGATCCTGCCCCTGTGATCACGGCAACCTTGTTACGCAGATCTTTCACGTCTTGACCTCCCGGGCACCTTGGCCCCATTTCTGCCAACCCTCAGCAGACATAATAATCACATCCAACCGATGTTCCAGGCCATCGGATGTCCGAAGACCAATCGGACTGAACCGTGCAATTGGCCAGCCAACCAGTGAACAGTTGGGCAGCAGCATGGTCTGGTAAAACGTGTCAGAGAACAATGGCGCGCGCGCCGGTGCTCCCGGCTTTGGCGCCAACTGCCAGCGAAACCACGGGGTCCCACCCGCTCGTGACAGATGCCGCCGCCCCGCCCAGGCCGTTGCCCCCGTCATACCGCCCCGGACAGTGTCCGGGACCAGGTGACCCATTCGGTCCGCGACAACCACCGCCCGACGATACGACTGCGGCAGGATCCAGCGCGGCGTCAATTGAAAAAAACGCACCAGTTCGGCGGATTTGGCGATAGCCGGCAAGGACCGCAGCACGGCGTTATCCAGGCCCACCAGGCCGACACGTTGTCCTGCGACAACGTGGTCAAGGTTTCCATCTGATGTGTCACAGACAATTCCTGAATACACGCCCACGCCCTCACCCCGTGCACCCCTGGCGTCATCCGCTGCCGGTTGACCTGGCCCATCCAGCAGATGTAACGCGGTTCTCGTATCTGGTTGAGTCATCTGCACACTCCTGTCGGTCCGATCACGCCGCGCGCGACCTTTGCTGTTGCCTGCTGAACCTCAAAACGCCGTCATTAATCGCGCCATAACGCAATGCGATCAGATCCCGGAGAAAATTGTTTCCCGGCCGCCAGGGTGACCGGTTCCCGATCTTTGGTTGCAGATGAAGCGCTCGCTGGACGTAGCCCGATGTCAATCCGGCGTAGTAATCCGGGTCTTCAGCAAGAGTCGGGTCATCGTTCACCGGCACACAGGTGTCATAGCCACGACTGTCCATATACCGGAACAGGCGGGCTGCATACTCACCCGTGAAATCGACCTTCATCGTCCACGACACATTGACATATCCAACCACCATGATCAGGTTGGGGATGTCGCTGAACATCAGGGACTTGTACGACCAGGTGTCCGGGATCTGCCTCGGCACCCCGTCAACCGTCAGCGCGATTCCACCCATCACCTGGATATTGAGGCCTGTGGCCGAAACGATAATATCAGCATCCAGTTCCTGACCCGACTTCAGTCGGATCCCGGTCCGCGTAATCCGGTCAATATGATCGGTGATGATTGACGCTTTTCCGGCCCTCAGGACTTTGAAAAAATCTCCATCCGGAACCGCGCAAAGCCGCTCGTCCCAGGGGTTGTAGAACGGCTTGAAGTGCCGCATGTCCACAACATCGCCAATCTGCCGTTCGACCAGGCCAAGCAGTAACTTGCGCATCAAGTTCGGGTAGCGGCGACTGAACTGGTAGCTGCCGAATTGCAGACTGGCGTTGCGCAGGCGGGTCGCGCGATGGACCAGCTGTTCGGGCAGCACCCGGCGCAGTGCGTCCGTCACCGGGTCCCGGCGCGGAATCGACATCACGTACGACGGGGACCGTTGCAGCATCGTCACGTGCTTTGCGCTGTCAGCCATGCTGGGAATCAGGGTCACGGCGGTCGCGCCGCTGCCAATCACTACGACACGTTTCCCCGCATAGTCCAGGTCGTCCGGCCAGCGCTGGGGATGCACAATCGGCCCGGCGAAATCATCCTGCCCCTCGAACTCCGGCTGGTAACCCTGGTCATAGTTGTAATAACCGGTGCACGACAGTAGAAAATTGCACGTGTACGTCCGATGGCGTCCACCGGCCTCGGGCTTGACCTTCAGCCGCCAGGTCGCATCGTCAGTCGACCAGTCCGCAGTCTTGACCTGTAATCCGTAGCGAATGTTCCCCTCAATCCCGTTTTCCTGGACTGTTTCCTGCAGATACTCCAGGATCGCTGGTGCTTCGGTGATCATCTGGGCGTTTTTCCAGGGCTTGAATGCGTACCCAAGCGTGTACATGTCTGAATCGCAGCGAATACCGGGGTAACGAAAGAAATCCCAGGTCCCCCCCAGGTTCTGGCGGCGTTCCAGGATCAGGAACGTCTTGTCGGGGCAATACTTTGTCAAGTACCTGGCCATCCCGATGCCCGCGATTCCCGCGCCAATGATGATGATGTCGGCGTGACGGCTGTCAGCGTTCTTCGGCATTGGTGCCACCTAAACCACTGGCTGGCTGGTCAGTTCATCCAGCCACGCCGGTTCCCGGGCAATCAGTGCCTGGGGAATGCGGTCCGTCACCTCGTTCGCAACGTTTGCAAATGCGTTGATCCATCGGTGGGGGTTGGCTGCCAATTTGCCAAAGCTGCTGAACGCCCGAAAACTGGGGATTCGTCTGGTATGCTCGCTGCGCTCGCCGATGGCAGCGTATTTATCGACCGCCGCCTGTAGCATATCCGGATCCAGCCCGGCTTCGACAACGCTGTTGCGAATTTTGGCCAGCAACGGGACAGCCAGCGCCAGGCCAATGATTGTCGACGGCGTCAGGAAACGACCCATCATCGCCACGACCCGACGCTTGGTCTGACTCATCCCGATCATGTCCATGACGTGGAAT
>JBFJWU010000492.1:0-2638 GCA_041623475.1 bacterium
CCTGAACAACGATGGCTGGGATGACATCGCATTTTATGGCGGATTTGACCTGGGCTTTTACCTGGAGCTGTCCAACACCGGAGCCATTCTGCAAAACCAGGGTGACGGTACATTTGCGCGAACCAATCTGGTGCAGGGCACAGGTAATCGACACGCCCGACGGGTGGTCAAGGGGCTGGCCTGCGGGGACCTGGACAATGACGGCCGGCTGGACCTGGTATCGGTCGCCGACGGCGTTTTGCCGGACGGCGTCACGCCGACACCATATCCCCCGATCAACAGCCCATTTGACGTCGATGCCGGCTACCTGAGAACCGCTGTAAATACGATCGGCAGGGAATACCAGTGGGTTGTCCCCGACCTGGACGCGGGTGACCTGTCGGTCGAGATAAACCGCACAACAATGGCCGGCCGGTCCCTGCGGATTCGCCCGCTCGGCAGCTACGGCTTGCTGCCAGGTGGTCGGTCGAACCGCGACGGCCTGGGCGCGACCATTCGGCTGATGACGCCGGATGGCACAACCCGCGTTCGGGCGGCCTACAGCGGTGGCAGCTTTGCATCCGAACACGAACGCGAAGTTCATTTTGGAATGGGTCCCGGCAATTGCGGCCGGATCGATGTCGTCTGGACAGGTGGCACCACCAATCGCTGGGAAACGATCTGCGCCGGCGTTCCGCGCCTGGTACCGGAACTACCGTGCGATTACCCGGGCATGTCGGCCGCAGGTTACCAGGAATGTGCTGTCGCAGCGCTTGGCGAACTGCGTGACACAGGCGAACTGTCGGCTGCGGACTTTTCCCGCCTGGTTATTTCCGTCCCGCAATAGCCAGGTCACGCGCGGTCAGGTAGCTGCCGATCAGCTTTAGCAAGTCTCCGTCCTCTTCAACCTTATACGCCTCGATCAACGCAATTTTTGCCTGTGGGTTCTTGTTAGCAACAGGACCGAGGATCCGAATATACGTTTCGCGCTTCAATTTCAAAGGTTCATTCAGCAGATTGGCAGCCGCCCGGTCAATCGTCTCAGCGTCAAGCTTCAAATCTTTCTGGGCTTCGACACTGTCCGCGATAGCATCGACAACGAGATCATCATCTTCTTCTTCCAAAGCATCGACCCAGAAATCTGCTTCCTTGCGTATCCCCGTCGATTCTGCAGCACGATAGGCACGCGAACGCACGTTGGCTGCGTCGTTGGATGTACTCGTAATAATAATTTCCTCGAAATCCGCAGATTTCGTATTCCCAATCGCCAGCAACGTATGGGACAGGTCATTTGGCGATTGCGCTGATTCGGCGCGGGTTATCAGATCTTCCACCAGCCGCTGACGGTCAGCGGGGGTTGTCCGTCCTCGGCCAACCAGAGACCCAACACCCAGCTCAGCGACAGCTCGCAGTTCTCCCCCTGCACCCAGGTCCTCGTAACTCATCTTGATCATTTCGTCGACCACCCGAGCCGACGGATCCCGGGTGTCATTCAACGCACTGACCGCCTGGAACCGGTTGTCGGTGGGCATGCTGTCGTCCCGGATAACATCAATCAGCACGTCGTGGACCGCATCGCCCCCGGCCACCTCGTATGCCAGGAACGCCATGGAAGCAGTGCGTTCATCAAATTCGCCGGACCGGATTCGGTCCATGATTTCGCGCGCATGAGCAGGGTCCTGCTGCAGGTAGCGGGCCAGCATGGCCACCGCCCGCTGGAACAGATTGCCGTTTTTGGCCGAATCTTTGGCAAGCAGTTTGAACGTATCAACCATTTCCTGCTCAGTGATGCCTTCGACATCCTCGGGCGCAACAACCCGCAGGAATATTTCCACATCCTCCGCCTGGCGTGTTTCGATCGTGTAATCCGTCGCGCTTTGCCAGTTTCCGCCCGTTTTTGCCGCACCGGTCAGAACCGGGCTCTGTTGCGCAGCAGGCCCGTCCTGTCTCAGCACCGTCCGTTGTACCCGGGTCCTGGCAAAGACATTGTCATTGATTGTCATACGGATCTCTTCATCCGATTCAATACTTTCAAACCATCCCTCAGAAATCTGTCGCCTGATGGTCGAATCCGACTTGCCAATCTTTACTTCAGCCACGACATTGGGCCCCGGAGGGCGAACTTGTACATATTTCTGGCGCTGTTTCGAGATTGTCAACAATGATTTGGTTTCCGACAACACCTGGTATGCCGCAACGTACTTGCCCGTCGCATCAACCTGTTCCGCCGTCCACAAAGCCGAATTATCCGGTGGCAGGACAAACTCCAGCGCCTGCAACAACAATTGCCAATTGGACCTCACCTCCGAATCCAGCTCGTCAGGAAACGAAAACGCAACAATGCGGCAATGTTTGTCCATTTCGATGCCTATTGGCTCGGCAAACTGGCCTGCGAGCCGTGACGACATCAACGTATCGTTCTCTCGCAGCTTGTATTTGAGCATCCTGGCTCGAAGGATGAAATTGGGTCCCTGTCGAGCCTCCATACGGACCTCCATCAATGCATCCAGGGTCCGTTCAACATCCTGGGCAACCGCTGCCATCTGGCTCTGACCATTGGGATCCAGAATAACCGCGGGATTAACGAACCATCCGCCGCGTTCGGTAATCTTGAAGACCAGTTCCTGATCCAATTCAAACTCACAACTAGCGGTTTCAG
>JBFJWU010000493.1:0-2632 GCA_041623475.1 bacterium
CGTTGGTCCAGGAAGTTACCCGGCAACATAACCTGTACCTTGCCAATTCGATGAACAGCCTGAGGGTCGAGGGCCAGAAGAGCGTCGCCTATGACATCGTCCAGCAGCTCGGCTGGCGAGTCCCGGACTGGCTGATCATTCCCGGGGGCAATCTCGGCAATGTCAGTGCCCTGGCCAAAGGATTCGAGGACCTTGAAGCGGTTGGACTGATCGATCGGCGACCCCGGATTTGTTGCGCCCAGGCCGAGCACGCCAACCCGCTGTATAGAAGCTTTGTCGACAACTGGGCAGCCCTGGACCCCGTGACAGCCCAGCCCACCCTGGCCTCGGCAATCAGGATCGGCAACCCGGTCAGTTTTGCCAAAGCCGTTCGCGCACTCCAGGCATTCGGTGGTGTCGTCGAAAGTGTCAGCGAACAGCAACTGGCAGACGCCGCAGCCCGTGCGGATCAGACCGGCACCTATGCGTGCCCGCATACGGGTGTGGCGCTGGGCGCGCTGGAAAAGTTGCGCGCGGCCGGCGCGATCACCCGGGATGATGAAGTCGTCGTCATCAGCACCGCCCACGGCCTCAAATTCACCGAATTCAAGGTCGGCTATCATCGCCGTGAACTGGATAACGTCGACAGCACACACGCGAATCTGCCAGTCGAGGTCGCAGCCGACGCAGGCCTTATCTGGGACGAAATTCGTCGACGCCTGGACCAGTCGTAGTTTCGTTTTCCGGAATTGTTCGACCCACTGCCCGGCCCTCGGGCGACGATGGAGAATCGGTCCTTATTTTGATAACCTAACCGGATTCATCACTTGAAGGGAGAGGGGATGCCGCAGGTCTACGAGGACCTCGCGCAACTGCAAGGCAGCGCCGAGGCCGCGGGTTCAATCCGTGACGTCATTGACGATTTGATCTACACATCAACGTTTGCCGAAAACATTGATTGCCGTAACGAGGCCCGCCGGTTGATCCGGGACGGAGCGGAGGCACTGGGCTGCGGCCCGGCCAGTATTGCGGCTGTCTACAAGGCGATGGGGGACGGGTCGCTGACCGGGTTTACGGTTCCGGCGATCAACATCCGGACGATGACTTACGATGTGGCCAGGGCCATTCTGCGCGTTGCGAAACGGCTCGAATGTGGGCCGATCCTGTTCGAAATTGCCCGCAGTGAAATCGGCTACACAATGCAGCGACCGGGCGAGTATGCCGCATCAATCCTGGCGGCGGCGATCAAAGAACAATGGGAACATCCGGTCTTTATCCAGGGGGACCATTTCCAGGTCAATGCGGCCAAGTACAAAGCAGACCCGGCCGCCGAAGTAAACGCCGTCAAGGCGTTGATCGACGAAGCCATACCGGCAGGGTTCTACAACATTGACCTCGACACGTCGACCCTGGTCGACCTCAGCCACGATTCCATCGACGAGCAACAGCGCCTCAACTATGAAGTCGGCGTTGAACTCAACAAGTATGTCCGCGACAACGAACCGTCAGGCGTGTCAATCGCGCTTGGCGGCGAAATTGGTGAGGTCGGCAAGCAGAATTCGACCCCGGAAGAGCTGCAGGCGTATATGAACGGCTATAACGCCGCTTTGCCCGACGGTATGAAGGGTATTTCCAAGATCAGCGTCCAGACCGGTACATCCCATGGTGGAGTGCCGCTGCCGGACGGATCCATCGCCGAGGTCGCCGTCGATTTTGAAACACTGGCGACACTCAGCAAAGTATCCCGCGAACGGTACGGCCTCGGAGGCGCAGTACAACACGGGGCAAGTACCTTGCCAGATGAACTGTTTGACCGCTTTCCCCAGTGCGACACCTGTGAAATCCACCTGGCAACCGGATTCCAGAACATCATCTACGACCATACGCCGGCTGACCTGAAACAAAAGGTTTATGACTGGCTGGCAGAAAACTGTGGTGACGAGCGGAAGCCAGAGCAGACGGACGAGCAGTTCTATTACAAAACGCGCAAGAAAGGCTTTGGCCCGTTCAAGTGGGAGTTCTGGAACCTGCCAGATTCAATTACCGGCCCAATGTTCGCCGAACTGGAAGCGAAGTTCGAGTTGCTGTTCACCAAGCTGAACAACCCGGGCCGCGTCTCTGTGCTTAACGATTACTACGGGAGCCCCAACGGCTGATCGCCGAGGCCCTACTGGGCTATTGAAACCCTGTAACGCAAACAACCAGGTGCCGCGTTGGTCCAGACATGGACCACATGCGCCTGGGCCGTATTGACGCCCGCTGTTGTAACCGACACCTGGCCGTTGCTGGACGATGCCGGCCCACCGATGATTGAACCGCCATCGGCTGTCACGTCGACAAACAGCGTAGCACCGCCAACAGCCGGATCAAACCCCGGATCGGATACCGTCACTGTCAGCGGCAATCCCGCTGACAACGATCCGGAATCAATGTCCACCGTATCCGTCGCATCGGCTGGCGATGTCGGAGACGTACCAAAATGCATATTGGGCAATGTCGCCGGAACGTCAACGGGCCCGGCAATGCCACTTCCGCCGTTGGCAGTCTCAAACCGGTCACCATCGGTCAGCTCGACCGGAATCCGCAACCAGTCCCGCATCGCCCCTGACAACGCCGCCCCGCCGTTATACGCCCGACCGCGGATCTGCATAAA
>JBFJWU010000494.1:0-2617 GCA_041623475.1 bacterium
AACGCCCGGGACAGGGCGATCTTCTGCCATTGGCCGCCGGACAGCTCTTGCCCGCCGGCGAACCAGCGGCCCAGTTGCGTCAGGTAGCCCTGTTGCATTTGTTCAATAAATCCGGCTGCCAGGCCACGCTGAGCAGCGTCCTGCCAGCGATCCTGGTCGCTGAAGTTGGCGACGTCGCCGGCACCAATGTTCTCGCCGACTTTCATCTGGTACTGGACGAAGTCCTGAAAGATGACACCGATTCGGTCGCGCAGGACCTGGGGGTCCCACTGGCGTATGTCCAGTCCCTCCAGGGTGATCTGGCCGGTATCCGGTTCGTAAAGGCGGGTCAGCAGTTTGATCAATGTCGTTTTTCCAGAGCCGTTGTGCCCGACAAGGGCCAGTTTGCGTCCCGGACGGAGGTGGAAGCTGACACCCTGGATCGCGGGCTGGCTGGCTCCTGGATACGTAAACGAAACGTTGTCGAACCGAATCCCGTCGGCAGGGTCCGGGCCGTTGGTGGCATCGCCAGCAGCCTGCTCAATTGGCTCGTCGATGAAGTCGTACAGGTTGGACAGGTAAAGGTTGTCCTCGTACATGCCGCCGATGGCGGACAGGCTTGCGGTTACGGCGGCCTGGCCCTGTTTGAAAACGAGGATGTACATGGTCATGTCACCCAACGTCAGGTCACCGGCGACCGTTTCGATAACAATCCAGGCGTAGGCCCCATAAAAAGATGCCGTGCCCAGCAGGCTGAGGGCAATACCCCAGATGCCCCGCCGCAGGGTCAGGTTGCGGTCGTCGCGATAGAGCTGGTCGAAGATCCGGCGATAGCGTTCAAGCAGGAGCGGCGCCAGTTTGAACAGCTTGACTTCCTTGGCGTAGTCCTCGCGCGCGAGGACGGTTTCCAGGTACAGTTGTTCGCGACGTTCCGGGGTGCGCCAGGTAAATAAACGGAACGCTTCGCCCGAAAAACGGGCCTCGGCGACGAAAACGGGCAGGGCTGCCAGTACCAGGACTACGACGGCGACCGGTGAAAACTGCAGCAGGATGCCGCCATAGGCGACAATCGAAATCGAATTCTGGATCAGGCCGAACGTTTTTTTGACCAGTGCCAACGGGCGGCTGGAGGCCTCGCGCCGGGCGCGCGTCATGCGGTCGTAGACCTCGGAGTCCTCGAATTGTGGCAGTGACAGGTCGACCGCCTTTTCGAGGATCATCACGTTGACGCGCTGGCCCAGAAGCGCCCGCAGCAACGATTCGCAGACCCCGATTCCGCGCTGGGCGGCCGTCAGGGTTGCGACGGCAGTGGCTTCGGCTCCGACCCAGATTAATGCCTGGACCCGGTCCTGGGGAAGGCCTGTATCCATTGCCAACAGGACCGAATCAACAATCAGCTTGGCCAGCCAGGCGACCGCTGCCGGCATTACACCGGCAATGACAGTCAGTATCGCCATGCCCAGGGCCAGGCCACGATGGGTCGTCCAGACCAGGGCCAGTGCGCGGCCACTGTATCGGAAAACGCCGAGGGCGCCGGATTTTTCGCGCGGTTCCCGGGGGGCCGTCGGGGGCGAATGTGGTGACATGGCGCTGCTCATTGCTGAATCTCCAAAGCGAAATTGTGGCCCCGGGGTGGTCCGGGGGTCGGATCATGATGACCGCTGCCCGCACGGGGCGCTAGCGGACACCGGATCCGCCATCACAGCCCTGATTTGTGTCAAACTGAACAAAGATGTTTCGACCGGCCGGGGGCCGGTTTTTTTGTGAAAGGAAGGTTCAATGAGTTCTGAACTATTTGATCAATCACTCTGGGAAACCGTGCCCGGGTTTGAGTTCCAGGACATCACCTATCATCGGGCCATCGGTGAGGCGACGGTGCGAATCGCATTCGATCGACCAGAGTGCCGGAATGCGTTTCGACCGCAGACCGTTGACGAACTGTACCGTGCGTGTGATCACGCGCGTACCAGCCCTGATGTCGGCACTGTCCTGATTACCGGCAATGGACCGTCGCCCAGGGACGGTGGCTGGGCATTCTGTTCCGGCGGTGACCAGCGCGTCCGTGGTGCCGACGGCTATAAGTATGACGGAACCGATGATGCGACCGGAGCCGGGTTGGGGCGTCTGCACATCCTGGAGGTCCAGCGACTGATCCGGTTCATGCCCAAGATGGTTGTTGCTGTTGTTCCCGGCTGGTGTGTCGGCGGCGGTCATTCGTTGCACGTCGTCTGTGACATGACCATCGCGTCCAGGGAACATGCGGTTTTCCAGCAAAAAGACGCAGATGTCGCCAGTTTCGACGGCGGTTTTGGTTCCGCCTACCTCGCGCGGCAGATCGGCCAGAAACGCGCCCGCGAGATCTTTTTCCTGGGCCTTGAATACAGTGCGCAGGAGGCGTTTGAAATGGGAATGGTGAACCTGGTCGTCCCCCACGCCGAGCTGGAAACCCGGGCGCTGGAATGGGCCCGGATCGCCAACGAAAAATCGCCAACGGCGATCCGCATGCTGAAATTCGGATTCAACCTCATAGACGACGGATTAATCGGTCAACAGGTTTATGCCGGAGAAGCTACGCGGCTGGCCTACGGCACCGATGAAGCGGTGGAGGGCAGAAATGCCTTCCTGGAGAAACGAAAAA
>JBFJWU010000495.1:0-2591 GCA_041623475.1 bacterium
CGTGTTCAGCAGCCTCGGCTTTTACCCTGTCGCCGGCAGCGACTGGTATGTCATCGGCACCCCGATCTGGCCACGTGCACAGATTGCGGTCGGCGACGGAACATTTGAAATCATCGCCCGTAATGCAGGTCCCGGGAAGCTCTATGTCAAGTCAGTGCGCCTGAACGGCGAGCCGCTGGATGTGCCGTGGTTCCGCCACGGCGACGTCCGCGCTGGCGGCACCCTGGAGTTCGAAATGAGCGACCGCCCCCACGGCTGGGGTGAAACCGAACCGTTGGCGATCTTCAACCTGGACTAGTCAGGGCTCGAGCGTCAGCGTAGACACTGCACCGGCCAGCACGTCATCCCAGCGATACAGTGCGGTCCGGTACTGGCCGTCGAGCCACAATTGCAGTTGATCGTCGTAATGGGTTGACGTCGGATCGCCGCTTGATCCGGCCGGCAGCATCAGCCGCGTGACCGAGTTGTCCCCGTCCAGTTCGACGATGAACCGCATATCGGGGCCGTCGACAATTCGATACGGCAGGTCGACGGCACCGTCCTCGTCGATGTATTCAAAATCACTGCGGTTAACCACCGCCAGGCCGCCGGGCGCCGGCAGCGGACCGCGGTTATAGCTGCCACCCAGCGGATGGTCCAGTTGCCGCACGTGCAGTTCACCCCATGTCCAGTCGGCGACGTCAGCGCTGCCAAAGAAAGCCGCCAACCGGTCGCAGCCGCGCAGGAACGCTGTCAGGATCGCCGCGTCGACACCGTCGGGGAAGAACTCGGCATCTCCGGTTTCAATCGCCTGCACCAGCGCCCGCAGCGCCACCTGGTTATTGCCCAGCAGTAACGGCCGCAACGGTGCCAGGACCGGCGGGGCCAGGTTGCCTGTGATCAGTTGCACCACGGTTTCGTGGAACACCGAGGATCCAACCGAGCTGACCGTCGCGTGATAATCCCAGTTTGCCAGCGCATCGCGCGCCGGCGCGCGTCCGCCATCCTTGACCGCCGTATCCAGCCGAACCAGCGCGGCCACCAGGGCCGGGGCCAGCAACTCCGCAAATCCGACGCGGACATCGGTCTGCAGCGACTCCATCATCGACCAGTCGATTGCCGCACTTGCCGCCGCCGGTGCCAGCACCCGGCGAATCCGGTCGATGCGAAATCCAAAATCAAATACGTACCCCAGGTAATCGGTATCGTACAGGTCGCCGTCCGCACTCAACCCGGCCGGATCCGCATTGGCCGATGCCAGGAACCCCCAGTCGGGGTTATGGACGGTACGGATCGCGTCAAACGGGTTGAAGCCCTGCCATTCGGCGCTGCCATCCCCCGGCAACGGCTCGATCGCGTTCAGGTCCGCGCTGGCCCATGGCCGGTCAGGGAACAATCCGGTGGCGTGGTAGCCAATGTCGCCGGTGGCCGATGCAAATACCGTATTCTGGGCACCGACCTCCCAGTCTGATGCATTGTTCAGGAACTCGCCCCAGGTCCGGACACCGATCAGATTGGCCAGCGCCTGGGCTTCCCGGGTCGGACCGGCCCCCACCCACTTGTAGCTGATTCGGGTATCGCCAAACAACAGCGGCAGCGGTTCCGGCAGGACCGGATTCAGGACCGGACCGTGGCCGCGGACAACTTCGATTTCCAGCTCTTCGTAGTCCGGTTCGGCAACAGGACCGTCACCCCGGACAAGGACATGTTCCGTTCGCACCTCGACCGCGACCGGTTCGCCATCAATCAGCACGCTGCCCCGGTCACCGTCGATGGGAACCTCTTCGTACAGGTCACCGACATCGGCTCCATAGTTGGTAAACGCCCAGGCACCCTGGCCGTTGTGGCCAATATGGATCATCGGACCGCCGGCGACCGCAATACCATAGGCGTTCAGGTCTTCGTCATCGATGACCAGGTGGATTTCGTGGAACGACGACGGGATCGAGATGCCGCCGTGGGGATCACTGGCCATAAACGCCACCCCGTCGCGGGTTGATCCGGGTGCAACGACCCAGTTATTGCTGGTAAACGGTCCCAGGCTGTCGCGCAGGCGGTCAAACGTCCGCGATAACCGTTGCAGGCTGGCCGCCGCTTCGTGGTTTCCCTTGGGCCAGGCCACTGTTCTTTTGGACGGTCCCGTGGCCGGCGCGGTCACAGGCTGGATCGACTGGTCTGCGGCCGGATCGCGGATCGCAAACGAATCCACCAGCGGGCCGAAACGGACCAGGCGCTCGTAACGGTCGTCCCCCAATAACAGGCGACTGGCGGTCAGGACCAGATCCTGCTGGACATTGGACGACAGGCTGAACGTCGCCGCCGTCGCGACAATGACCACGTCCAGTGGTGCCCAGCGGGGCGGGACGTAGGCAGGATCCAATCTGTCCAGGTCTGCTGGTCGCCGGGCACCATTGGCACCCGATTGCATGTCATCCAGAAAGGCGTTGATGCCCCCGGAAAACGCGTGCACAATGCACATCGCCTCGTCATCCAGGGCCGCCATCGAGGCCCGCGCCGCGTCAGGCAGGCCGATTGTCCGAACCAGTCGATCCAGTTCCAGTTCGTCCGCGCCCAGCAACTCGGCGCGGGTCCCCAGGCCCGTGCGCCGCAGC
>JBFJWU010000496.1:0-2587 GCA_041623475.1 bacterium
CAAGCCCAAGGAAACTGAGTCCGGACTCGACCAGGATTGCGCCGGCCACCCCCAGCGTGGCATTGACCAGAACCGGTGGCATGGCGTTCGGCAGCATATGGACAAAGGCCAGCCTGGGCATCGACATCCCCTGCAGGCGCGCGGACTGGACGAAATCGATATTGCGGAGTCTCATGAATTCAGCCCGAACCAGCCGCGCGACGCCCATCCACGATGTCAGGCCGATCACGGCCATAATGTTGAAAATACTTGGGTCGAGAAACGCGATGACCGCAAGTATCAGGAAGAACGACGGAAAGCAGAGCATCAGGTCAACGAATCGCATAATCGCCGCGTCGACCAGACCGCCAACGGCACCGGCGACTGCCCCCAGCAGGATTCCAATTGCCACGCTGATTCCGACAGCAACGACGCCGACTGAAAAGCTGATCCGTGCCGCATACAGCGCCCGTGAATACAGGTCGCGACCCAGGTCATCGGTTCCCAATGGGTGCGCTGCAGAAGGCGGCAGGAACTTGCTGCCAATGGATATTTGCCCCGGGTCCGTCGTTGCCAGGATCGGAGCAAAAACTGCACCAATCCCCAGCAGTCCCAGAACCACCAGGGCCATATGCGGCAAGTACCGATTTAGAAGCTGCAGCAAGGCTACTTGATTTTCCGCCGCAGTTCTTCCTTGGTAATGATCCCTTTTTCCACAAGAACGCTGATCAGCCCCCTCAGGACCTGGTCGGTGTCGGGGCCCGACGACGCATCGCCTACGGCACCCAGGGCCTCGCCAACGGAAGGATCAATCGTCGTTGACAGGTCAGGCTCCGGCTCCGGCACCTCGTCGTCGTCATCCAGCGTCAGCTTGCGTTCGCCACCAGAGCCGAAAACGATGACATCGTCGTCGCCACCGTCATCGTCAGTGCCACCGTCACCTTCCTGCTCGACAACGTTTTCCCGGCTCGCAACCGGTTCAGGCGGTTCCGGTGGGGCCAGGGGCTCCGGTGCTTCGGCCTCTTTCGCCTCTTTGAGAAACTGCTTCGTTATTGCGATGACATCTGCGTATGTCATGTCATCGCTGTTCTTGGCATCGATTGTATACGGAGGCTGACCGTCGCTGTCGTAGTAGTAGGTGATCGCCGCAGTAATGGATATATCCGATCCCACAACGGGTCGGATTTTCTTGCCGCAGGCGAACTCCAGTTCGTCGATGGCCAGCAGGTCTGTCGGGTTGGCCATCGCAATCGCAACGAACTTTTTGTTGTCCTCTTCGCCGGCAAAAAGGGGAATGACATTGTGTTTTTTGCACATGTCTGGCGAGACCAGCTTCAGCGTTGTTTCAGAAATGCGGATCCGCTTGAAGTCGATGGCGGGCAACCGAAAATGCCTGGCCAGGAATGCCAGCAGTCGCTTTTCCTCGATCAGGCCCAGCTCAACAAGGTTTTTGCCAATCCGGCCACCCCATTGTTGTTGATGGCTAAGGGCACTGCGCAGTTGATACTCGTCGATCAATCCTGCTTCAACCAGCAATTCACCCAGTCGTTTCTTGGGTTTGGTCATTTCTCAGGGACCTTCCGTTTGTTGCCTGATTCGCGGATCGGCCAGGCCGTAGCCCAGGTCCGCGACGAGATTTCCCACCAGGGTCAACATCGCCCCCATAGTCAGGACCCCCATTATCAGGGTATAGTCGCGCGACAATACTGCCTCCCAGAATAGCCTGCCCATACCGGGTATTGCAAATATTTGCTCGAGGATCACGCTACCGCCGATCAGGGACGGAATCGTCAAGCCAAGCAATGTAATGATCGGAAGCAGCGCATTGGGAAACGCGTGCCGCCATACTGCACCCCATTCCGCCAATCCCTTGGCCCTTGCTGCCAGGACAAAATCCTGGGACAACGCCTCGCGCATACTGGCCCGCATATACCGGCTGAATACCGCCAAGGCACTGAAGCTGTAGACAAAGACCGGCAAAACCCCATAGTAGACGGCCTCGCGGGCATAGGCGAATGCCGAGACATCGCCCCACCGTGGCATGCCGGCCCAACTGACCGGAAACCAGCCCAATTGTATCCCCAGGACGATCATCAGCATCAAGGCCAGCCAGAAACTGGGGGTCGAGAACCCGACAAACACAAACACGGTCAGTAAACGATCAAGTACCGTCCCCTGGCGAACCGAACTGTAGACACCCAGCGGCAGGCTGATCAACAACACGACGAACAGACTGACGACGTTCAGGGCGATTGTCAGCGGCATGGCGTCAGCGATCTTGTCGATGACTGGCCGACGATCGGTGCTCATGGACAGGCCGAAATCCAGGGTGGCCATGCGCGACAACCAGTTCCAGTACTGTACGTGCAGCGGGTCGTTCAAGCCGTAGATCTCTTCGAGCCGCTCGTAAACCGAATTGTCCAGTTCCGACGACATGAACATTTGCGCCTGGTCTGTCGGCTTTCCCGGAGCCAGTTGAATGACAAGAAACGAGACAAGTGATATCCCGATCATCATCGGGATCATGCCCAGCAACCTGCGAAAAACGTACTGTTGCAAAACTTACTGGTGACGCTGGTGAAATCCCTGCGCCGACTTGGGGATCCAC
>JBFJWU010000497.1:0-2585 GCA_041623475.1 bacterium
ACCTGGAACCTGGCGAGTACACCGTTGTCGCCAGCCGCGGGCCTGGATACGCACTGCAGGCAAGGCGCCTGACGGTGCGGAATGACGTAACAGAGCGCGTCCTGTTCGATATCCGGCAGGCAGTTGATTTGTTTGGCTGGAATCCTGCAGATCTCATTCTGCAGACGATGTGGAGCGGTCGAAACCGCCTGTCCCCGAAGCAGGTCGCTCGAGCCGCTGCCGGCGAAGGCCTGAAGCTGATTGCCATTGCCGACACAGACCGGATTTCGTCGGGCGGCAACGCCGTCGCCGATGCCGGTGTCAGCAGGTTTGTCGCTGGTGTAAACGGAACCGCCGTTGGACTGCCGGGAATCGGTGCATTTTCGGCCGCGATGGTGCAACGATCAGCAACGCCACAGGCAACAATTCCGGTCACGGGTTCCGGGGAGGCCCTGGCGGCCCGGTTCGTCGACGGTGGCGCGATCGACTGGTGGCAACCGGACGACCGGACCGTCAGCCTGCCCGGCACAATTATGAATCAACTGGCAGAACAGGCGACCGGAAGTTTTCCGCCTCGTCCGGCGATTGTCACCCCGTGGAGCAGCGGTTTCGGTGGCTATTTCCGCAATGGCAACCTGGCCATAGACCCTGCCGAAGGCTATGACGCCAGCGGGGATTCCGACGATGGAATTGCCATGGCCGCACCAGCCGACTTGCCGTTTGACCTGGCAAACGCATCGGCAGACCTGTATACGTATGACTGGACAAACCTGGAAACCAGTGCCGCGGGCGACCGCCCCGGCAACACGTGGCACGCGCTGGACACGGCGTTTGCCATGTGGAACTTTGGCAACAAGATTGCGCTGTCCGCTGGCAGCCTGGCACTGGGCGGTGGCCTGGTGCCAGGAGCCGATCGTGCCATTGTCTACACGGGCACCAGCGCCGACGAGCGGGTTGATGTCCGCGACGACAATTATCCGGGGACGGTAATCCGCGCGATGAACGACGGTGCCCTGGTCGCCGGCAACGGCCCTTTGATGACCATTGACATCAGCGCCGACGTGGTCGATACATCAACGGTACCGGAAACGGTCCTTGAAACCTTTACCGCCAGCGAACCCGGTGAACTGTTAAGTATTACCGGTGCCGCGCAGGCAAACCGGCGGGTTGACCTGACCGTCAACGTCAACCTGCAGGGGCCGGTCTGGGCACCTGTCGAGTACGTCGACTTGTTTGGAACGGCGCCGATTGCGACAGCGTCGATTGACGAGGACGATCGATATGGCTCGTTCCTGGCCGCAGCGACAACGATGACCTGGCAGGTAACGTCCGGCACAATCGAAGCGTCGACCAGGAATGCGACAATTCGCGAAATCAATGACGCCGGAAATGTGACCCAGGTTACGACAGGCGCGCAACGGTACCAACTGACCCTGACCTTCCAGCAAAGCATTCCCGAAAGCACCCTGACGTCGCCGGACCTGACGGACCTCTGGTTTGCTGCCCGTGCAACGGGAACAACCGCACTGTATCCGATGGTCAACAGCGACGGCGATACCCCGACGCCCTACGCCATTGCCAATCCGATCTACGTCGACCTTGGTGGTGATTCCGGTGTCGGTTTTGATACTGCGTTCAATGCACCGTGCGAGGACGCAAATTCAACAACCTGCCCTTAGTCCAGACAACCAGACCGCACCAGGAGCCCGCAGAATGGACCAGCAAAAGGTAATCGAAATCCTCTCGGATGCCGAGCGCTTTCCCGGCGCCCCGGACTCGCTGGAAGTCCGGCGCACGTTCGAATCGATCATCTTCCTGACCGCGGACAACGTCTGGCGAATTCGCAAGGCCGATTCCGTCGCCGGTTCCGACTACCAGTCGCCCGAGGCACGACGCCTGGCCGCCGAAGCAGATGTCCAGCTTAACTCTGGCTGCGCACCCGGTATCTATGAACAGGTACAGGCCATTGTTCCTGATGGCGATGATCGTGTCGTATTTGCGGATGCAGACGCCGACGGCGCAGTCGAATATGTCACAAAGATGGCGCGGATTGATGACGCCGCATTTCTGTCCGCCCGATTGGCCAGGGGCGATGTCAGCCAGGAGCAACTGGCGGGAGTCATCGAGGCCCTGAACCAGTTGCACGGCACCGACGAGGACGTACCCCAGGAAGCAGGATCCGTTGACACGTTGAAAATGGCGCTCGAAGGCGCCTGGCAGCAAGTCGAGCCATTTGTTGGTCGCTGGATGGACGAGTCCTGGTTGAATTGGAACCGGCGCTTTTCGTCCGGATTTCTGGAGCGTTTTGAATCGATGATCACCGACCGTCGCGGGTCGCACGTCGCCCCCGGGCACGGCAACTTGCACGCCGGCCACATTGCCTTCGTCGACGATACCCCGATCCTGTTGGATCGACTGGTTGGCGCGGACCTGATGCGCAGTGGCGACCGGGCACGTGACATTGCCAGCCTGTTGGTTGATATCCAGTTTCACAACCGTCACGACATTTCGGCAGCCTTTGTCAAGGCGTTGCGTTCAGCGACGCCGGATGACGATCGAGCCGCATTATTACCGTTCTACCTGAGCCTCGCGGCATTCACGCGGGG
>JBFJWU010000498.1:0-2576 GCA_041623475.1 bacterium
ATCCCCGAAAGGGCGTCGTTCGTCCAGACGATCAGCGAATGCACCATCTGGAGAATGTCTATGTCGCTGACGGTTCGGTGTTCCCAACCGGGCTCGGCGTAAATCCGCAGGAAACGATATACGGGTTGTCGCTGCGCGCTGCGCAGGCGATGGCAAGCGCCTGGGACTAGGCATCGACCGGGCCTGTTTTCAGGCACCACGCAGCATCGTATGAATCGTCGGGCCGTTTGTGACCGGTTGTTCGGTTGACAACAATTCAAAGCCGAAGCGGCTGTAGAAACCAGTGTTTTTTTGTTTCTGGGTTTCCAGGTAGATCGCGCACTGGTCAGAGTCGGCAAGTTCCAGGACCGGGTTCATTAGTTGACGTCCTACACCCCGACCCTGGAATTCGGGTGAGACACCGACCACAAAAACATACCAATGTGGGAACTTGACCTGATGGTGCAAACGGTCCCAGGCTTGTAAATAGGGCAACCCGCGTAAGAGCGCTGCCGGTGAAGGATTAAAGGGATTGGGCAGGAAAAGCAGGCGTGACATAAACGAGATGCCCTGGACAAGGCTTACAGGATAGGCACGAGGCGGTAATACACCGATACAGCCAGCCACTCGACCGTCGTCTTCAATGGCCGCAAACGTCTGGCCCGCTTGCAGTGTCAACAGCAGGTTTGCGCGCATTATTGTGGTCAGGCAGGCGCGTCGCCTGTCTGGATCGGGTATGAAATATTCGAAAAAAGGGTCGTCCGAAAACGCGTCCGTCAACGCCGCAACCGATTGATCCAGCGGCGCATTTTTTGACAATCGGGTCAGGCGCACTGGATTCAGCCGATGGCCCGGCGTCCAATTACAAAATACAGATTCATGACGATGACTACAGCAACCGTCGTAAAAAATAATCCGGAAAACCAACCGTGGTTACCGGTAATTGCGGGCATAATTGCAACGCCCATGACGGCGAGCGAGAACTGGTCTCGTTCACCCAATACCCGTAACCTGGATAGCCAGGCAAAAACGCGGTTGCCCTTTTGTGTATCGGCCTGCGACTCAAATTGACGCGAAATGGCGGTCATTGTGCCGCCCAGTTCCTGGCTCTTGACATACCAGAACATCCAGCCGATCAGCCCGATCGTTAGTCCGATTGTTCCCAGACCGAGTGGCAGGACCCAGTCGTGCCATGGCAACTGACGGGTTTCCGAAAATCGGCTGTAGCCAATGGTCAGGCAAATCATGAATGCAACGTACGTGATGTTGTCTCCGACCGTGTCGATCCACGCGCCCTTTTCGGATTCCATAAACTTGGCACGGGCAAGTTCACCGTCGTTTCGATCCAGTGCCGCGCTTAACTGAAACACGATGCCGCCAGCGGCAACTGACCAGACCGTTCCCACTGCAAACAACAATGCGCTACCAATACCAACAAAAGTGTTGGTTATCGTCATTTGATTGGGGGTCATCGGGGTCTCGACCAGAAATTTGCTGAGTGGGATGGACAGGCGCGCGTTCAGATAGCGTGAAACTGGTCCGCTGGTCGACTTGGTAATGTTCGCAAAGATTTCCTGTTTGGCTCGTTTCAGGTCGGCGCGGCTGGTCAGTTTGATGGCGTAACAGCCTTTCTGACCGGTCTCCGTCCACAATGGCCGGGGCGTCCCGTCACCCGAACGTGTCCATTCCGGGTAGCCAGGCAGTGTTGCGGCGGCGGTCGCCTGTGCCAACCGTTCCCACGCGACTTTGCCAATGGCGGCATCGGCGGGACCGCGCACAGTCGGCAGCGTCGAGTCGGCAACAGTGCCCCAGGAAATGTCCAGGTCCACAAGCCGGTAATCATGTGCAATCAACTGCCTGGCGTGGGCGACCTGATCGTGTTGACCAACGACTGAAATCAACCTGGCACCATATCGATGACCAGCGACAATCAGCCGCAGGATGACATATTGGTCGCACAGTTTCCAGTAGGCTGGGTTTTCATTGATTGCCTTGTCCGGAAGCTCCAGGACCAGATGGAAATCTGCCATGATCAGTTCTGGCCCTCGGCAAAAATCAGTTCGGCGCGAAGGAGGTCCTCAGGGGTATCGGCTTCGGCCCATCGTGCGTCACCAACCAGTTCCGCCGTCATCGAGATTTGCCGCTGATTGACCATCTCGCCCAGGACCGCCTCGTAATAATCATCTGTTCTGTTGGCATCGATTGCCTGTCCCAGTCGTTCCGCATATACACTCAACATATCCCGACCCAGTCGATAAATGTTGACCGTTTTTAATGTTGACTGGTGGTCAAAGCCGGGGCCCTGATCCTTCTTGAGGACAAACTCGGTGATTCCGGCACCCTCAGTGCGGACAACCGTTCCATCAAGTTCGGTGGTCCACGGTGCGACCAGGGCGACGTTGTCGGAGTGGTGATTGACCATTCGCGACAATATTTCCCCATCCAGGCGGATATCGCCTTCCGCAAGAATCAGGTCCTGATCGAAATAGTTCCTTGTCAGGTACAGCGAAACGATATTGTTGGTCGTCGCAAATTCGGGATTGTCAACGTAGTCCACCGGGATCCCTCGATAGGACACGCCGATCGCCTGGCGCAGC
>JBFJWU010000499.1:0-2575 GCA_041623475.1 bacterium
CCGCATCGGTCGGCCTGAACGTATTCATCCTCGTTTTCTCAATTTTCACGTTCCTGGTGCACGGCGACGATATCCTCGATACCTTCAAACGTGTCAGTCCCTTAGATGACAAGCTTGAAGAAAAACTTGTATTTATTTTCCAGGGCTTCAGTCGCGGGATTGTCCTTGGTGGATTCCTGACAGCAATTCTCCAGGGTGTCATCGCCGGAATCGGCTACTACATCAGCGGCATATCAGAAGCTTTTTTCTGGGGTACGGTAACCGCACTGTTCAGTTTTGTTCCCTTTGTTGGTACGGCCTTGATCTGGGTGCCGCTGGCTTCGACCCTGGCATTCCAGGGCCAGACCGGAATGGCGGCATTTCTGGCGGTTTACAGCATTGTCCTGACGGGCAGCGTCGACAACCTGGTCAAGCCATGGCTGATCGGCCAGAATTCGACACTGCATCCATTGATCCTGTTCCTGACGATTTTTGGAGGACTGATGACGATTGGTCCTGCCGGAATCCTGATTGGCCCCGTTACCGCATCTTTTTTCCTGGCGCTGGCAGAAGTTTACGCATCGACCAACTACTTGTCCGAGACCCCGGATACGGCCGCAGTTGCGCTGCCGACGACACCCGATGAAGGAACGGACCTGAATCCGCTGGAAACTGGTTGATTGCAGACGAATCCAGTATCATGGCGGGACAGACAGGTGAGAAGGGCGGGACACCGCAAACACGTGCTGGCGCTCGATAAGACGCAAGCCCATCCGCCGGTTGAACCACCTGCGGCACATTAGTAACACCCAGACAGGATGACATTGAATTATGGCAACGCGTAAGCGCCTGCAACGCAAAGAAATGGTACAACCGGATCCGATCGCCCAGTTCCTGCACAGGATCGTTGATTCGATTGCCCCGTATTATCGGCAAATCGGCATCGGTATTCTTGTCGTCACAGTAACGGCCACCGTCGCCTGGGCTGTCCAGTTCCAGAAGCAACAGACCGAGGCGGCACTGGGCGCAGACGTCGCAAACGCAACGCAGAAATACACTGAGCTACTGGAAGCACACGTAACGGGTCAGGATCCCGAATGGTCTGAGTTACAGGCGACTCTGGAAGAGCTGTACGACCGTACCGATGGCACCCGCCACGAGATAGCCGTCCGCTATTACCTGTTTCATGTCTTTCTTGAGCAAGGCAACCTGGAAGCTGCAACCAGCGTACTTGGCGAACTGCAGGCAAAAGTCGCCGACCAGCCGCGCATGCTGGCGACCATGACCTACAGCCTGGCCAAGGTCAAAGAGGTCAAAGGCGACATCAACGGTGCCGTCGAGACGATGAAAGAGGCGGCGACCATTGTCCCCAATCCACTTGGCGAATTCCTGAACGAAGAGATCAAACGATTGTCCGGCGGCCGCCTGAATCCTGCGCTGGTACAACGTTTCGCTCCAAAAACGCAGCCCAAAACCGGGGAGGCCGGAGATACGGCCACTCAGTAACAACCGCATCCTGCTGTTGTCATGAAATCTGCACTTTTTCCCCTTGCAGCATTTACGCTGCTGTCGCTTGCGGGCTCGCCGTCTGGCCCACTGGCCGATAGCGATCCGTGGACGGGTGCCCGCCTGTTGCGGCTCGACCCATCCACACATTCAGCAAAAGAGCGGCAAATCCAGGTTCCCGTAATCTCGTATCAGCCGGTCCCACCGATTCTTGATCGTAATGGCCAACTATGGCGGTACGACCTGCAGGGCACAGTTTCAATTCTTGCGCCATATGTTGGTAAAGTAGCATCCTGGTCGATTACCAACGGAGTTGAAGCACCAGCATTGACCGAAGATGAGCTTGGCCAGACAGCGCTGATCGTCGACCGTGAGGGCACGATGTTTCGACTCGATGTTGCTTCGTCGACGGCTGTAACTGTAAATACGGGTCTGCCAGTCATTACCGGACTACCGTGCCGTGAAGGCGTAAACTTTGTCTGGCCCGACACTGGCGGCGGAATTTCCGTTACGGATCGGCTGGGCGACTTAAAAGCCCGTTACGAAGGCGAGATCTATCGCAAACGCCGGATACGGGGCGGATCGGTCGCTATTTGCAGCGGACAGGGCACGATACTGGCCGGAACTGCGGGTGGCAAGATACTGCGTCTGGATGGCGACAGCATCCGCTGGGCAACAACACCTCGTCAATTAAGCGGGTCTGTATTTGCGCGTTATTCAGCGATATCCGGTAACCAGTGGCTGGTTTGTTCCCAGGGCAGTGTCTGTGTTGCAGTTGATATCGATACAGGCAACATTACCGCCAGCACCCGGTTTGGCAGTATTGATGGTATCCATCCGCTGAACGGGCGCCTTGGCACTGGCGCTGCCCAGGCGTTCCTGGTTGCCGGAACAGACGGCCAATTGCACGAACTGGATGCCAATCTGAACACGAAAAAGTCTGTGCCGGTATCGGCGGAACAACTGTGGATGGTTCGGGATCCTTTTGCGACACTGCGAAATCGCGGGCTTGCCTGGGTCATCGATGCCAATGGCGATCTGTTTCGCGTCCAACTGGACAGCGGACTGAGCACCCGGGTCTTTCATTTTC
>JBFJWU010000500.1:0-2573 GCA_041623475.1 bacterium
AGTACGACCCCAAGGGCATCATTCTCAGCGGCGGGCCGTCGTCTGTTCGCGACGACAATGCACCCCGCCCGGATGACGGCATCTGGGCGATGGAGCTGCCATTATTGGGCATTTGTTACGGCCTGCAACTGCTGAACGACCACTTCGGCGGGGTTGTTGCACCGGCCGACCACCGTGAATACGGTCGTGCCGAAATCGAGATCAAGGAATCGGTCGGTATTTTCACGGGATTCCGGCCGTCGGAACCATTTGATGTCTGGATGAGTCACGGAGACCGGCTCGAAAAGCTTGCGCCCGATTTCCAGGTCATCGGCGCGTCGACAAACGCACCGATCGCAGCGGTCCGCCACAGCGACCGTCCGATCTTTGGCGTCCAGTTCCACCCGGAGGTTGTCCACACGCCGCGGGGGCGGGAACTGCTGGAAAACTTTGTATTCGATACCTGCAACTGCACGCCGTCGTGGACAATGGGCAACTTTATTGCCGAACAGTCAGAACGAATTCGTGCGCAGGTCGGCGATGGAACAGTTATTTGCGGACTCTCGGGCGGTGTCGATTCGGCGGTAGTCGCCGCCCTGTTGCACCACGCGATTCCGGATCAGTTGCAGTGCATTTTTGTCGACCATGGCCTGATGCGCAAACACGAGGGTGACCGGGTACAGGAAGTGTTCGAACGCCATTTCAAGGTGCCCTTGACCATGGTCAATGCTGGCGAGCGGTTTCTGGATCAACTGGCTGGCGTGACCGACCCGGAAGAAAAACGGCGGATTATCCGCGAGTTGTTTGTCGAAGTATTCCACCACGAAGCCGAATCTATTGCTGATGCGCGGTTCCTGGCCCAGGGCACCCTGTATCCGGACGTGATTGAAAGCGTCAGCACGTTCGGCCCCAGTGCCAAGATCAAGTCCCACCACAATGTCGGGATCGAAGACATACTCAATCTGGAACTGGTCGAACCCCTTCGCGAGCTGTTCAAGGACGAGGTCCGCGAACTGGGCCGCGAACTGGGCCTGCCGGAAGACCTGGTCGGACGGCACCCGTTTCCCGGGCCCGGGCTTGCGGTACGTATCCTGGGCGACATTACCCGCGACAAGGCCGACCTGCTGCGCGAAGCGGATGCGATTTTTATTGAAGAACTGTATTCATCCAATCAGTACAACCGCGTCTGGCAGGCATTTTGCGTGTTGCTGCCGGTGCGCAGCGTCGGGGTCATGGGCGACGAGCGCACATACGAAAACGTCCTGGCGGTACGAGCCGTCGAAAGCGTTGACGGCATGACAGCAGACTGGGCGCACCTGCCGTATGACCTGCTGGCGCGAGTATCGAACCGGATTATCAACGAAGTCTCTGGAATTAACCGGGTTGTCTACGACATCAGTTCGAAACCGCCCGCAACGATTGAATGGGAATGACAGGACCGACCATCGGTGACGCGACATGAGTCGCGACTTCGTCCATCTGCATAACCATACTGAATTCAGCCTGCTCGATGGTGCCAGTCGCGTCACGGAACTGGCTGGCCTGATCGCCGATCAATCAGCGCCAGCTGTGGCGATGACGGACCACGGCAACCTGTTTGGCGCAGTCAGCTTTTTCGAGGCCGTAAAAAAAGCCGGCCCGCAACCGATTATCGGCTGCGAGGTCTATGTCGCGCCCGGCAGCCGTTTCGACAAGAAGGTGGTCGACCAGCGCGAGACTGCATACCACCTGGTCCTGCTGGCAGAGAACGACACCGGCTACCGGAACCTCTGCAAGCTGGTTACAGCCGGCTACATGGAAGGATTCTATTACAAACCCCGTATCGACCTGGACCTTTTGCAGGAGCACTCCGAAGGACTGGTCTGTCTGTCTGGTTGCCTGGCCGGCGAAGTCGCCCAGGCAATCATGCGCGGGGAGTACGACGAAGCACGCCGAAAGGCACGAATGTTCCAGGAGCTTTTTGGCGATCGCTACTTTCTGGAGATCCAGGCAAATGGCCTGGACGAACAGATTAAAGTTAATGAACAGAAGATCCTGCTGGCTCGCGAACTGGGTATCGGCCTGGTTGCCACCAACGACAACCATTATCTGCGCAAGGAGGACGCGTACCCCCACGATTGTCTGCTGTGCATCGGTACCCGAAAGAATATTGAAGATACCGACCGCCTGAAATTTCCCAATAACCAGTTCTACGTCAAAGACCCGGACGAAATGTGGGAAACGTTCAAGGACATCCCTGAAGCACTGGACAACACAGTCCGGATCGCCGAACGCTGCCGGTTCGAATTTTCATTTGGCGAGTTCCACCTGCCGCAATTTGCCGATCCCGGACAGGATCTGGACGCACTGCTGGAAGAGTCAGCCAAAAAGGGAATGACAGATCGGCTGGCTGGCCTGGAATCACGTGGCCGCCCGCTGTCCGACGACGAGCGGCAAGCGTACACTGAGCGCCTGGATTTCGAACTGGGCGTCATTCGCGACATGGGTTTTGCCGGTTATTTCCTGATTGTGTCGGATTTTATCCGCTGGGCAAAAGAAAACCGGATACCCGTAGGACCAGGTCGTGGCAGCGCCGCCGGCAGCCTGGTCGCCTA
>JBFJWU010000501.1:0-2571 GCA_041623475.1 bacterium
AATGCGTCAATTGTCCTGGATCGCCTGAAAGCATCGATGCAGAAGTAGACGGCATGGGCGGCAGACAAATATTCCTGGCGGTCATGATCGTCCTGGCCGGCACCGGCTGTGGTCGCGGTCTGGAGCTGTATCGGGACCGCCTGATCCCTGCCAGCGAGCCCAGCGTGCAGGACCGGGTGCAGGTTACCTGGATGGGTACGGCCGGGGTCCTGGTATCGGACGGCACGACGCGAATCCTGATCGACCCGTTTGTAACCCGCAAGGGACTGGGGACGATCCTGTTCCGGCGGTTTCAGCCGGACGACATGCTGGCAGCCGAGTGGATTGAGCGAATCGGGGCGCAGGGCACATCTGCGGTCATTGTCAGCCATACCCATTATGACCATTCGATGGACGCGCCGAATTTTGCCAAGCGCGTTGGTGCGGTACTGGTTGGATCCGAAAGTACCGCGAATGTCGCGCGGGGGATGGGTTTTCCCGAAGAACAATTGAATGTGATCCGCGGCGGAACAGAGCTGCAACTGGGTCGGTTTCGGGTTGTCATTCGTGACAGCCGGCACGGTCCGGCTTTGTTCGGTCGAATTCCCTATCCGGGCGAAATTTCGGCGCCGTTGGAACAGCCCGCCAAGGCCAGCGACTATCGGCTGGGGGCAGCGTACTCGATCCTGATTGAACACCCGCTGGGAAGCATCCTGCACCACGGCAGCGCCGGCTGGTTGGAATCGACATTTGCAGGGATCGCGGCTGACGTTGTTCTGCTGGGAGTGGCTGGACGGGATGACACTGACGAGTATCTGGAACACGTCGTTGGCGCAGTCGGGGCCAAACGGCTGGTGCCGATTCATTTCGATGATTTCTTTGAGCCGCTTGATAATCCGCTCGATGAACTGGCCGGTGTCAAGCTGGCCGAACTGATCGAGGCTGCCGAAGCCAGGGGCCTAAGCGTGGAAACGTTGCCCGTTGGTCAGCCGCGGGTCTTTTTCCGGGGGCCGGCCGAGCCGGCCAATGCGCCAGCGACACTGACGGGCCCGGCCGAATAACGCGGGGACGGGGCAGGCTGCCGGTCGGGGCTTAAGGCGTGTCAATCCAATTCAGGTAGTCGGACAGGATCTGGGCGTGGTCGAAGACCAGATCTGCGAGGGGTACCTGGTCGGGCGCAAAAAGGTGTACGGACTGCGCGTCGCTGTCTGCGGCAGGCCGGCCGTTGGCGGTGCCGGTAAAAACGACGGAAACGCAGTGCCCGCGCGGGTCCCGGTCGGGATCACTGTAGACACCGAGAAGCTCGGTCAGGGTCACGTCAAGGCCGATTTCTTCCTTCATTTCGCGAACGGCGGCGGCTTCAACCGATTCGCCGATGTCGACAAAACCACCCGGGAGGGCGAGGCCGTGCGGCGGATTGGCTCGTTCAATAAGGACGATACCCAGGTTGTCGGGGCCGTCGAGGCAGCGGACGACCACGTCTGTGGCCAGCAACGGGGTCCGGGGCCGCAACCCCGTCAGACCCGGACGTTGCGGAACTCGTCGTCGGCCTTGATGTCAATGACGATCGCTGTCAGCAGCGATACAAGTTGTTCCAGGTCAGCCAGGTCGATGACCTCGCTGGGGGTATGCATATAACGGTTGGGCAGGCTGATCAACGCCGACGGGATGCCGGTGGTTGCTTTGTAAATGGCGTCGGTGTCGGTGCCGGTGTAACGGCTGGACGCCTCGTGCTGGATGGGTATGTCGTTCTTCGCGGCAATGGTGACGATTCTCTCGACCAGCTGGCGATGGTTGGATGTGCCATGGGTCACCGTGGGACCGGCACCCATGTCCACCTTGCCGTGTTTTGCCTGGCTGACGTCCGGGACATCGGTTGCATGGGTGACATCGACAACGATGGCCAGGTCGGGGTTGAGGGTGCGGGTGACAATCTGGGCACCGACCAGGCCGATTTCTTCCTGGACCGTCGACAGGGCGACGAGGCGGACGTTCAACGCATCACGGATTTCGGACGCGCGCCGGAATGCCTCGGCTGCCGAAAAGATGCCAATTCGGTTGTCGGTGGCCCGCGAGACAGCCCGCGTCTCGCCGAGTCGCTGAAAGGCGTAGTCGACGGTTGCCACATTGCCGACGCGGACTTTGGCGCGCGCCTCTTCCTCGTTGACAAATCCACAATCGATGAACAGCGTATGGATTGCGGGTGTTTTCCGTTCACCCTTGTTGTCCTGCAAATGGATCGGGACAGCGCCGACTACGCCGGCAATGTCGCCGTTGTCGGTGTGGACAATGACGCGTCGTCCGGGCATCACGGCGGCGTCGACGCCGCCGACGGTGACGACGCGCAGCAGGCCGCTGGATTCAATATGGTTGATCATCAGGCCGATTTCATCGCTGTGGCCGGTAATGACCACGGTGGGGGCATCCGGATCCTTGGCATCAAGGACGGCCCAGCAATTCCCGTAGTGATCGGTGTCGACGTAGTCGGCAACGGGGCGGACACGTTCCAGCCATACCTGCTGGACAGGCGCTTCAAAACCGCTGGGACCGCGGGCGTCAATCAGGTTGGACAGGAATTCAAGGGCATCATCA
>JBFJWU010000502.1:0-2558 GCA_041623475.1 bacterium
CCACCGCATGGGTACCGGCAAACCCGTATTGGTTGCCGCCATTGGTGGATCCGGGCAGGGGGCCAGCAACCCATTCGATCGTCGCATCCGGTTTGACCCTGCAGACATCGATCGTTTCCGGAGAACCAGTGGCGCCAAAAGACGTGCCGCACAAATTACGCCCGAACACCACCAACCCGTCATCCTCCAGTAACAGTTCGCGGTCATCGCCCGTGAAGATCTCGGTAGCGCCGACCGTCGTACTTGTGACCTGAGAACCATCCGCCAGCGTGCTCTGGGTGACCGGCGTCACGTCAGCCACGCCCGTATCAGTAAACGACACCAGAACCAGACTGCGATTTCCGGTCCCGTCATCTTCATTGGTCGTCAGGAAGTGGTCCTCGCCAACGGCCGGTCCCCAGTCAAAATCAAATGATCGGGCCCCGGACCGCGTGTCCATGACGAATGCGGGCGCGGCAGACGGGCCCTGGTCAAAGACATAGACAAAGTTACCGCTGATCGACTCAAATCGGGGGTCCTGGAGCGTCGTTTTGAGGACCTTGATTTCCGGCTCGGCCCCGGTGAAATTGATAATCCGACCGTCGGGGGTCAGGATTTCCCCTTCCACGTTTTCGCCAACAATTGTGGCCGGGTCACTGCGGGTAACAATGTCGCCGTCCTGACACGACTCGTCGTCTGGCACACAATGCGTGATTGCGCCAGGCGGGCAGAACTGCGAGGCACCGCGATCACAGTAATTCAAAACCTTGGGCGGATTGCTGTCATAGTCGAAAAAAGCAGTAACCCCGACGTTGGCCTGCCACCAGAAGCCGATGGTGTTGTCCCCCAGATACGACTGCTGCCCATCCGCGGGCAGAACCGTATCCAGTTCCATCGGGACGTTTCCTGATTCATCCACCGGAACTCGAAAGACTCGGTCGGACAACCCGGGACATTGGTCATTGGCCACAATCGGCCAATCCAGCACCGACTCATCGGGGATGAATAACCCGCCGCCACCTTCCGGATTCCTGTCAAAATCAGCAGGCAATCTGTGACACAACTGAAAAAAGTGTCGCGACCGGATTACAAATGTGATTCCAGCCCGGCCCACAAACACATCTTCAGCCACAAAATCGGCGGCGGGCAAGGTTTTGCCCTGGTCGTCATATCTCACGATATTGGTTCGAGTCGGAGCAGGTTCTGTACTCGACGTCACTGCGTTGTCCGAGTCAATTGAAACAGCCTCGTCGCCCGCCGAATCAAGACTTGGCACAAATCCGACCGCAAATGGAACCTCTTCGATTCCCAGGTCTGACAACGCGACTTCGATGCTGTCCTCGGTCTGCCCGGCTTCAACGCTGTCGCCCGGCGCGAACACCGGTAGATCCCGTTCGCCCAATCGATCCGCCAGTTCACCAGTCAGTTCGTCCAACGCGTCTTCGAAAACGCCCTCCAGTGTATTCTTCAGCTCTCCGCAGCCGGGCACCGACATCAGAACTAACGCTGCAAACAACAGCAAAAAAGCCTGCCTAAACCTGATCATTGGAAACTCCCCCAAAAAAACTGTTTCGACGACTGCTTGATCCGTTACTCCGCTGTTCCAAACAGCAAATCAAAAATCGGCGTGATCGATGCGTAATTGCCGCTTTTCATGCTCAGATGATGCCGGTCATGCTTGCTGGCCATGTAGCCGAAAAAGCGAAACGGAAAGCGGTCAAAGCCCAGGCCACCATGGATCACGATGTTCATCACCGAATAGATCCAGAACATCAAGGCAAATGAAAGCACGTGGACCGGTCCAATGACCCAGGTTGAACCCAGGATCAGGGTCAGGCCGATCATTGTTTCCACCGGGTGTACATACAGGCTGTCCTTGGCCTGGGGGTACTGGGCGGTGTGATGCAGGACGTGGACCTTGTAAAAGTACTTGATCCGGCCGTGCAGCAGGAACCGGTGGGCCAGGTAATAGACAAAGTCGTACAGCAACAGAATTCCGCACAGTTCCAGGGCAATGGTCCAGACCGCAACGCTGCCTTCGTAAAAAAGCTGCTCATAGCCGAGCCACGCCACGCCAAAAATATAGGCCAGCGACATCACGGAATTGAAAAACACCAGCTTGTACAGGCGGCTGTCGGGGATCCGCCGCCCGTTTTCCGGCCGGATCTTGATCCGATCCGTCGATTTCCACTGAAATGCGATCGTCAGGCCTGCCATGACCAAGCCGGAAAAAATAAGTCCCGCGACCAGCAGCACGTAAAGATTCAATTCCACCGGGGCCTCCCAGTTAGTCCTGCAGTCATGTTACAGCAGTGTTCAGGCTGCTCCAACCGGACGGACGTCGATACCCTGGTCGGGGTACGGGCAGTTGCGACACCCGTTGCCACAGCAGAATCCGCGGCGATACAGATACCAGGCAGTCATTACCCGGTAGCCGGTACGTGGATCAATCGTGAAATCGAATCCGGGGTATACATGGTCGGACTGTGGCGTGTCGGCGACCCACTGACCATGAGCCTGCGATCCTGCAGGCTTATCTGCCATGACGGCCTGGATCACACTGTGGGCCGCCTGTCCCA
>JBFJWU010000503.1:0-2556 GCA_041623475.1 bacterium
GGCGTCGTCATTGCCGGCCAGGCCGTCCGGGGTGTCGTCGTAGTGTTTACTGCGCACCCAGTCGATCCACCGGACACCGCGATCCGGTTGTCCGGCCAATGCGTACATATACGCCGCGTGGATGTCGGGTTCGTTGCCGTGCCAGTAGTAGACGGGCGGCGCAGCCAGCGGTGGACCTGCGAAGTACTCGGTTTCTTCGTTAAACGACAGTTCAAAAAATCGGTCCAGTTTGGCCAGCATTGCGTCCCGGTCGCCAAACAGGGTCGCCAGCCCGCTGACATCGAACGGGACGGCCCACAGGTACTGCCAGGCGTTGCCCTCGGTGTAGTCGTCGTTCCATTCGGTGGGGCTGAATGACGGAATCGCCAGGGTGCCGTCGCTGTTGCGTCCGCGCAGGAACCCGGTTTCCTGATCCCAGTGGGGCTGGTAATTACGGATGCGGCCGGCAAAACGGTCGGCCAGTTCGGGCTGGCCCAGATGGTCCGCCAGCCTGGCGATGGCAAAGTCGGCCCAGGCGTATTCCAGCGACTTGGACACGCTGTCGCCGATCTTGTCGGCCGGGCAAAAGCCGGCATCCAGGCATGCCTGGATGTTGCCCCGGATCGATCGACCGGCGACGCCGTCGGCATCTGCAACCATATGGTCCAGCAGGTCCTCAACCGGGACATCGGTGATGCCTTTCAAAATGGTGTCGGCAATGATGATGCTGGCTGGTGATCCCAGCATGGTCCCGGTTTCATTGACCGCCAATGGCCAGCGGGGCAGCTTGCCGTGCTGGTCGGCCATTGCGTCCAGGGTCCACAGGACATCCCGGGCGACCTGGGGCGCAATCAATGTCAACAGCGGGTGCAGCGTACGGTAGGTGTCCCACATGGACAGATCACTGAAATAGTTGAAGCCGTCTGACGTGTGCAGTTGCCGATCCAGGCCAACGTAACGGCCATCGGCTTCGGTCATCAGCGTCGGCATCAGGAAACTGTGATACAGCGCGGTATAAAAGATTCGCCGTTGCTGGGTGGTGCCGCCACCGACACGGATCGTGGACAGTGCCTGGGCCCAGTCCGGCAGTCGGTCCAGCGGGCCGCCGGTACGATGCTCCAGGTTTGCACGAGCCTGATCCGTTGACGCGTAGGACATCCCTGTCTCTACGGTAATGATTCGCCGGGCCACATTGACCGGGTATCGCAGCCATGCGCCCGTCTGGACACCGGCAACGGTGCGCTCACCGCGCATGATGTTGCCGTCGTTCCAGACTCCGATTACTTCGGGGCCGGTCGTGAACCGGCTGTAGAAAAAAACCGGGAAACTGCGATTTGCGCCCGTAAACCGGCCGGCATTGGTTGTCCAGCCCCACAGCGCGTCGGTGCCTATGGTCACGGCACCAGCCAGGTCACCCTGCCGGCCCAGGCCATGGCCGAGGTTGATCGATATCGTCGGCGCAATCTGCACCGGCGGGAACTCGAACTCGACGGTACTTGCGAATGTGGTTGCCGAGACCCGTACCGCGATGTCCGTTTCTTCCAGGGTCACGGCGTACGCACCCAGGCGTACGCTTTCAGAGCGGTGTCGAAATGGTTGCCCAAACTCGGATGGCTGCGTTCGTGCTGCCGTCATCTGGCCGTAGCCGGCCATGATCAGGACATTGCCATAGTCCTCGATGCCGGTGCCATGGAAATGAAGCTGGCTGAAGCCGAGGATCCGGTTGTCGGGGTACCAGTAACCGGCGGTGTGGGCGAAACCGGCATCCCCCAGCAGCAGGCCCGATGTGTCCGGTCCGGGTTTGACCATGCCAAACGGTCGGGCGGGGCCGACAAACGCCTGCGGCTGGGCAAAGCCGCCGCCGCCGGTGCCGATCAGCGGATCGACATAGCGAACCGGGTCACCGACAAGTGGTAAACAGGCCTCGTCACACGGGCTGGATTCCAGGCATCCGCTGGCGGCCAGCGCCAGCGCCAGGGCGCGAATGACTGGCGAGGATCGAATAATCAGCTGTCCAGGACGGACTTGATCCTGGCGGCCATCTGCTGCGCCGTATCGGCTTTGGTCAAGCGGGCTTTGATCTCGCCCGTCGCTGTGTCGATGATCAACGCTTTGCCGGTCTTGACCGCCTCGGGCTCGACGATGGCGCGTACGCCCAGCTTGTCCAACGCCGCCAACGTTGCAGCTTTGGTTTCGTCGGTCGTCATATCGACGGTCGCAAATGCGACACGTCCGTCAGTAAATCCGGCCGCTGCTTCCTTGAGCGCGGGGTCGACGATCTTGCACGATGCACACCAGTCCGCATACAGCAGGACCGTGACGACCCTGGGTTCAGCCACGGGTTCCGCTGTGGCGCTGGACGTTGGCGCGACGGCGGCAACAAATGCGATCGACAGCACGAATGCGGTTAGTTGTGTAAACGATTTCATAGGCGGGGTCTCCTTGTTCAGTTGACTTTACTACAAACGACGGCACGCCAGCCGGATGATCACTGTGATTGCG
The DNA here is from genome assembly GCA_041623475.1 of bacterium. Taxonomy (GTDB): domain Bacteria; phylum J088; class J088; order J088; family J088; genus JBFJWU01. The sequence goes on from JBFJWU010000503.1 coordinate 2,482, forward strand.
ATAGAACGCGTTCTAATGCACTGATCCGTCTCCGGTCGCGGCTGGCTATGCGTTAAGTCATTGACAAAATTGAGA
>JBFJWU010000504.1:0-2554 GCA_041623475.1 bacterium
CCTCGACCTCGGTGTCGTTCATGGTCGTTGACTCGATCTCGTACTTGGTGATCTTGCCCTCGGTACCGATCGTGAACTTGACGACGACCTTGCCCTGCAGTTCCGGATTCTTGGCCAGTTGTTTTTCGTAACAGAACTTGACACCGCGCAGATTCTTTTCGACAACCTGGCGAATTGCGGCAGCGCTCAACGTCCCGGTCGACGTAAAGCTGGCGGTCTTGACACCGGCTTCAACCTTGCGATTGGCCTTGTCCCCCAGGCCGACACCACGGCCTTTGCCTGCCGCCAGGTCACCGATATCCGCGGACTTACCGCCACCGGCACCACGAGCGCTGCGCACGTCCATGCCACGCTGGGCGACAACAACACCACCAACATCATCCAGGGCCTGGTCCAGGCCCGCTGCGATTCCGCCTTCGCTCAGGACGTCGCTCAGGGCCCCGCCGCTGCGTTTCGATGCAAAGACAGCCAGGATACCCTTGGTACGGACCGCATCGCGGATTTCTTCCTTGGAACGGGACTCTGTACCTTCGGTCTCCTGCTCGCCACCGGAATCCCCGGCATCGGCATCGGACGTGTCCTCGACCACGTCTTCGATCTGGATATCCGCAGCTGCATCTTCACCGGCGCCCGACGTGTCTTCTTTGGGCTCTGGTTCCTTGGGCATGATCAACTTGGCAAACCGTTCCGGCAGTTCCGTCGCTTCGGCAAACATTTCGTCGGGCACGTCGCGCATACCCAGCGCCACCATGATCCCGATATGAAAGGCCAGCGTCAGCAGCAGGATCGCCAGGAATTTCCGTTCCCGCGACTTTTCGCTTTGCGCCGCAGTCGGTCCGCCACCCATTGGTGGTTCAACAGCGCCCGGCTTGGCACCACCGCCACCACCGGCCGGCGGGGTCGGAGCCTTTGGCTGCGCCGGAGCAGACGGGGCTGCTGGTGCCGGCGGCGCTGCTGCAGCGCCTGCCTCGTCCGAAATCTGCATGCCAATCTGGACGCCGTTGCTGCTGATCGAAACAGCCGTATTCGGCGCCGAAATCTTGAACCGCAGCAGGGTCGTCTCGGTCTGTTGGTCCGCCGGGGCTGACTTGTCCACGTACGGGGCCGGTTTGCCGACCTGGTCAACCGGCAGCACTTTGTCACCGTTCTTGACCTTGCAGTCGGTCCCCTGCGGGACAGAAATAATCCAGCCATCGTCGGCACCAACAATCAGCGGAAACGACATTCCAAAGGCGCTGCCCAGCTTGGACGAATCCAGGTTGATGCCTTTCTTCTGTTCCAGCTCGACGCCCTTGTCGCCAATCTTGACTTTCAGCTTTGCCATGCGCTTATTCCAGTTTGCTGATGGCCATCAGTTTGATCTTGTCAAACTCGGCCTGCCCGACAGAGTACAGAATCGCGGCCAGCACCCGGCTGGGCATCGTCTGGTCACCCTGGATCAGGATCTCCCCATCAAATTCAAACGCCGGGTTGTGGTCTGCGATGTATTTCTTTTTCTCTGCAATTTCCTGCAGGCCGGAAATAAGTTCGGCGATCTCAAACGGATTGTCCTCGCCGATACCCTGTAATTGCCATCCGTCCCCGATATCGGCAACCTTGACCTTGTTGTCGATCAATACGGCCTTTTTTGTAATCGTTACGGATGTCTTCTGTTCCGTGATCTTTAACTGGCTGATGGTGCCCGGCAGCTTGATCTCATCCGACAGGGTGATCTGGCCCTGGGGTTCCGCAGAGTAGCTTTTCAACAGGAATACAAGCAGGATCGTCAACACGTCAATCAATGACGTAATGTTGAGATGCATTTCCTGCAGTTCTTCGCCGCCGCGCTTGCTTGGTGCTTTTGCCATGATCGAGGCCTACAGGATGCCGGGGCTGAAAATCACGCCCGGAAACAGAATTCGGTCCAGCTTGCCATCCCCGTCACTGTCAACGACATCCTCCGGGGCCCCGCGAATCGCGTCCATCGTATCGATAATGACCTGATAGGGAATGTCGATCTTGTCGGCCTCGCCCTTGAGGTTCATTTCCGGAATCAGAATCGCGTCTTTTTCTTCGGGATATTTCTTTTTGATGTCAATCAGCTTGGTGGTCAGGCCTTCGAAATCGTACTGCCCGTCCTTCTTGGGAATCGTCGGCCCGCCGTCGTTTTTCTGGTTACCCAGGACACCGCCGGCACCAGCGACCACAAATCCATCCTTGATAATGCTGACCGTCAGGTTGAGCTTTTCCTTGTCTTCCTCGTCCTTTTCCTCGGGCTTTTCCGGGGCGACCTCTGCCGAATCATCACTGCTTGGCAGTGTCGTCGGCAATACCGCGAGGCGCATAAATACAGCGCTCAGGGTCAGGAAGGGAATCAGGATCGTCAACAGGTTCATGATCGGGATCAGGTTGAGCGGTTCGCCCTCCAGATCCGGTGAAGCGTGACGTCGTTTGCTGGGTTCAAAACTCATAACAACCTACTCCGCCTGGTCCAGCAATGTGGACGCGCGCTGGCGCACGGTTTCAACGCCACCCAGGATGGCCAGCATACGGCTGGACAGGATGCTGTGGGAAA
>JBFJWU010000505.1:0-2548 GCA_041623475.1 bacterium
CCCAGCGTCGTCAGCGGCCGGATGATTTCCACCCCGGGTGTATCCCTCGGGACCAGGATCTGGGTCTGCTGTCTATGGCGGTCGGGGTTCTCGGGATCCGACTTACCCATCACAATAAAGATTTTTGTCGGCTCGTACATGGCCCCGGTGATAAACCACTTGCGTCCGTTTAGCGACCAGTGATCGTCCTTGCGGACCATGGAAAACTCTACGTTTGTCGCGTCACTGGATGCCACCTGGGGCTCGGTCATGGCATACGACGAACGGATCTCGCCGTTGAGCAGCGGTTTCAGCCATTGCTCTTTCTGATCGGTCGTGCCGAAGTTCATGAACACTTCCATATTGCCGGTATCCGGTGCACTGCAATTGAACACCTCGGCCGACCACAGCACCCGGCCCATCATTTCGGCCAGCGGCGCATAATCAACGTAACTCAGGCCGTCGTGCTCGCTGTATTCGGCATGCTCCGGCGTGATAAACAGGTTCCACAGGCCCGCATCCCGGGCCTTGCCCTTGAGTTCCTCGACAATCGGCAGCGGCGCAAACCGGTTATCCGCCCGGGCCAACTGCTGCTCGCGCAGTTCCTCGTTGGGATAGATCTGCTCGTCAAAAAAAGACGCCAGACGCGCCTGGAAGTCGTGGGATTTTTGGCTGAATTCAAACATCTGGCAACTGGCCTGTCAAATCAATTTGCCCGGCGAATACCGGGTGCCAATGATTATAGACCGACGTTGGTCAATCGCATAAGGACCAGGCAGAACCCGCTCACGGGGGGCTGCCGTTGTCTACACGGACGGGGTAGGAAATACAGGACAGCGATGATTGGAAGTCGCAGCCGTAGTCGAGTCCATTCAATGTCCTGCCGACCGCCGGTGTCTGCCCCCAACACCAGGCACCATCCTGATTATCGATGACACAGGCGTGGGATTCTCCGGTTACCAGGGTACCCGGCTGGTCCACGGTCGGCGGCACATCAACCGCCTTGGGCGCATAGCTGCACGCCTCATCCGACGGACAGGATTGTGGACCAACCTTGTCATGGATGCCCAACTGGCCGTAGTAATTGCTGCCCCAGCAAAAAACCGCCCCTGTTGATTTCTGGGCACAGCTGGTCCGTCCCTGGATATCAACATAAACCCAGTCGCTGCCTGACACTGTTGTGATGTCATAGGCGCTGTAGCCACCGCCGTCACCCAGTTGGCCGTGCATGTCCTCGCCCCAGCAAAGCATCGTTCCACCACTTCGAACTGCGCAGGTATGGGCATACCCCACGGACAGGGACACAAAGTCAGCCGTACTTGTGACCTTGGTTGGCGCGGTCACTTGCCCCGGCCCGACGATTCCGGTGCGTTGTTGCTGGTTGCCACCCCAGCACCAGACCTCGCCATTTGTCTTCCGCGCACAGGCATGAGGGCCGCCCCAGTCAATCGCTGTCCTGACTTCGGCCCAGTCGGTGGTCGCCGAAACCAGCGTCGGCTGCGAGACAGTCAACTGGTGGCCGAGTCCCAGTTGGTAGCCGCTGTTATCCCCCCAGCACCACAGGCTTGCATCCGTAGCAATGCCGCAGGTAAACTGCGTCCCGACGCTGACCTGTGACCAGGTGCTTCCGGTCACCTGGGTCAAATCCGGACGTGGTACAAGTTCCGTCATTCCCAGGCCAAGCTGTCCATATGCGTTGTCACCCCAGCACCACAATTGGGCGGCGTTGTCAATCGCGCAGGCGTGCTCGTGACCAGCGGCAACACTTGACCAGGTTGGACTGGTGGACGCCTGCCGCGGCTGGTACACATCGCCACCGGTTGTCCCAAGCCCCAATTGCCCCTCTGCGTTTCGCCCCCAGCACCAGAGGGTCTGATCTGTTGCAATCCCGCACGACATGGATCGCCCGGCATCCAGGGAATTCCAGCGCCGCTTTACGGTCCAGGTGTATTGACCGCTTTCGTACTGCTGGTTGCCCGAGTCATCGACGGCGGACAGCCAAAAGACGTGCTGCCCCACCTCCAGGTCCGTCAAGGCAAACGGACTGTTGCAATCGGGGTAAGACGTCTGGATTACCTGGAAGCCCCCGGGGGAAATCGGCTTGTACCAATCGACCTTGCAATCAAAATGATCCAGGTCCGATGACACGCTGGAAAACGTGAACGTCGCATAGGTCAATGGTGTTTCCGCAGTGGGTCCACTGTCGATGCTGGAAACCGGAGGGACGCTGATCGTAAATGATTCGGTCGCTGGCGTCGGGTCGACACCCGCCCCCGCAGCGCGCACAAACCGGACCGCTATCGTGTGGCTGCCATCATCCAGGCCAGTATATGTTTTCGGCGATGTGCACGGTGCGTACAGCCCGCCGTCCAGGCTGCACTCGAAATAATCCAGGTCGTCGATTGCGGCCGAAAATACAAATGTCACGGACCCGGTCGTTGTCGGCATGACGTCACCCAGTGCAGATCCCTCGCTCATGGTGCGAAACACCGCAACCCTGACTCGTGGTGTGATTCTCTCCGTCGTACCTGCGAGCGTCACAACCTCCTCCCGTTCTGGCGGGGGGAGG
>JBFJWU010000506.1:0-2548 GCA_041623475.1 bacterium
CGGCAGGGACAGTTGATCGGCAAGGTTGGCAGCACCGGTTATTCGACCGGGCCGCACCTGGACTATCGAATCAAGATCGGCGGGAAATTTGTTAATCCCGGCCGTGTGAAATTCCCCCGGGGCGAATCTATTCCAGCCACAAACGTGGCCAGTTTCAAATCGATGTGCCGTGAGCGCCTGGATCAACTGGATGCCGCCACCGGTGTCCAGGTCGCTCAGGCCGGGTCGCAACCCTGATTCAGATATGAAACTGAGCAATGAACAAAAGAAAGCGGGTTTTTACGAATTCGCCATCGGTGTACCCTTGAACATCGGATTGTTCGCCATGCTGTACTACTGGATTTTGCCTGAGTACCCGGGCCTGGACTCCGAGGCCGCACGTGTTGTTTTTGCACTCAAGTGTGGGGCCCTGCCGGTTGCCAATATTATGATCGCGATTGGTGCGGTGGCCCTGGGCCGCGGTACAACCAGGGCGATTGATCCGCTGGCCGGAGCGGAGTCCCGGACCTTGCAGATTCATATTCGCTTTCTTCAGAACACCCTCGAACAAGCGGTGATTTTCGTCCTGGCGTCCGCCAGCCTTGCCGCATTTCTTGACGGAACGACGATTCGGGTCGTTCCTGCCGCCGCCGTCCTGTTCTTTGTCAACAGGTTCCTGTTCTGGTTTGGCTACCTGAAAGACCCGATGCTGCGCGGCCTGGGCCTGTCCGGGACGTTGTATCCGATACTGATTATGTCCGGAGCAGCTTTATACAATGCTCTGGCAATGATTTTCCAGGGATAGTTTCCGGCCCTTGGTCGTGGGAATCCTGGAAGGTCTTCTGGGCGGGGTCCTGCGACTGCTGGGGCAGTTTCTGATGGACCTGGTGTTTGACGTTGTGTTCTATGCCGTCGGGTTTGGAACGCTTCGGATCGTGACGCTGGGCCATTATCCACCAGCCGTTCCGGATTATCCGGGGCGAATCCTGGTCAGCGCAACTGGCGGTCTGGCGATTGTCGCAGGTGGCGTGGTGGCCTGGTACTTTGGTTACTGACACCGCGAAAAGACGAGTGTCATGAGCGAAAACAAAAACCGTAATAGCAGTCTTCCAGTGCAGCGCCGCCCAGCGGTTGACTGGGCACTTCAGCGGCGCATTCTGGTTGGGTACCTGATTGTCGTTGTTGCACTTATGAACGTCCCCATCGAAGGCCCGCTGTTTGGAATGGGCATGGTCCCGGGATCCAGAGGCGTTTTCGTCAGGCTCGCAGCACCATTGTGCGCGGCCCTGTCCGGGGCGTTCCTGGCTGCGTGGAAGGGGACAGGGTCCGTAGCGGCGAACATGACGATTTTCCTGATCCAGGCCGTCGTGAGCTGGGCCGCCATATTGTTCCTGATGTCCTGAATCCCGGCTCGGCCGTGACGGTCTGCGCCTGTCAGCTGGATGTCGTGCCCGGGCTGGCCTGGGCGTTGCCGTCAGCGGGCAGGCCGTGGGTGATCTCGACGTCCGGATCGGCCGGCGGCGGTTTGGTGTAGTCCCGGTCTTTCCAGGTGTAGCTGCCGAAATAGTACTGCCAGACAGCCTTGAACTGCATGTAATGCACGACAGTCAGTGCCAGCGGGTGCAGCAGGATCGTCCAAAGCGGGAAATCATTTTCCTTGTGATCCAGCAGTCTGCGCAGCAGGATGCCGATCATCTGCAGGATCCCCAGCTGGATCCAGATCTGTGTGTCAGTCGCGACCCCGTAGGCCGTCGTGAGCATCGGCTGGAATGCAGCATAAAACAGGCCGACAGTGGCCAGCAGCATCATGGGCAGGTTGTAGTTCATGGCGCCGTAGGCTGTTTTGATCCAGCCATTCATCAGTTCGTCGAGGTTCTGGTACATCCGGACCCGGCAGATGTTCTTGCCGTTGACGACCATTGTGCGATAGCCCCGGTTGCGCATCAGTTTCGCCAGGGCAACGTCTTCCAGAATATCCATGGCCACGTGCCGATGGCCGTCAATGGCATCATAGGCGGACTTGCGAACCAGGATCATTGGCCCGAACGCCATTCCAAACGCCATATTGCGTCGGGTGAATCGCTGGTTCACGAAGATCAACGGGAACCGGATTCGCACCATCCCCCAAAGCAGCGGCTGCATGACGCGTTCCCAGAATGTCACGTTGACGAATCGCGGCCAGGGATTGAGAAAGTCAATATTCTCGGATTCGGCCTTGTGAACCACCTGTTCGACCGCCCAGGGCTCGAGCCTGACATCGGCATCGAGAAGGATGATCCATTCGCCTTCTGCCTGCATGTGCCCTTGATAAAGCGCCCATCCTTTGCCAACCCATCCATCCGGTAATTGCTGACCCTTGATGACGGTCAGCCGGTCGTCTGATGCCGCCATATCATCCAGCAACTCACCGGTCCGATCCGTTGACTGGTCATCAACCACGATCATCCGGACGTTTGCCCATGTCTGGTTAAGGACGCTCATCACGCATCCCTCGATATTGTGTTCCTCATTACGTGCCGGGACGATGACGGTTACCATTGGCTGGTCGCCGCCATCACCTTTGCGATCC
>JBFJWU010000507.1:0-2529 GCA_041623475.1 bacterium
ACCGACTGATTGGGCCGCCAGCGCGGCCGTCAGGCCCGGCCCTCCGGCACCGACCACAATCACGTCATACTCTTGTTGGCTGAATTCGGGAATGATAAACCTCTTTACCCGGGGCGACTCGGTTCAAGTTACTCCCGCGCCAGCCGTCAGTCAATCAGTTTCAGAGTTTACAGGTGCGGTTCCCGAACCGGGCCCGGGCAGCCTCGTTCGCGGTATTCACCCGCTTTGCGGCTGTCCCTGCCGCCTGACCGTCACCACGATCCCGATACTCACCCCCAACCCACCGAACACCGCAATATAGCCCAGCGCCACAAACCAGTTGCCGATCATTTCGTCCCAGGTCAGTAACCCAATCCTGTTCAGCATGTCGTACCAGTCGTGGCTGTTGATATCCATGGAACCGCCCAGGGTGACTAGCGGCAGTTCCCGGGCCCGGGCATCTGCCGCATAGCGGCCAACCCCAAAGAAATTGGACCCCAGCCAGACCAGGCAAACGGGCAGGCCATAATAGTCGGGTTGTCGCAGCAGTACGGCCAGGGCCGCCACCGGTGCGGCACACTGCAGGATCGTGCCACCGGCGCTCATAATGAATCGACCAAACGGTCGAAAGATCACGTGTCCCAGTTCGTGAATTGCCAGGTTAATGCCCCCCATAATCGCTGGATAATCCGGGTTACCCAGGTAGCGCCACGAGTAATAGGCGCAGATCGCCACGATGGGAATGCCTGCCCACCACGATCGCCCACGCGCCCAGTCCTGGAAATGTTGTTTCAATGTTGTCTGCCGAGGTAGTGACAGTCAGGCAAACGGGATCTCCGGATTAATCAATTAGAGATCGTCAATTCAACCGCTGCCCGTCGGGCAACAGATCGGGTTCCGGGCGGGTTCCCCTGTCCATCATCTGTTTTCTTTGGCAGGACGCAAATTCGGACACACAGTACCGGTTGATCAGACCGTGCAGCCTGTCGCTGTCATACATCAATGGATACGTCGGGCAGTACTTCATGTTCGGGCAGGCAACATCAAGCATTACAACATCACTGAACCACTGGATATCACGACCGCAGCCGGGGCAGGCCTGGGCAGGCAGCAGGAACGACTGCTGGCAGTGGGGACAATGTGCGGTTGTTTCGGACATCTCTAAAGCCTCGATCGGTCAGGACATCACGATCCGTACGGTCAAATTCCAGCATAGTCCGGATTGCAGGCCATCGCACCGGACCTTGTTGGCTAACGTGGCGCGTATACCGCCAGGCCAGAGCCACCTTCCATGTGGTCGCCCCCGATATAGATGAACTTGAATCCGTGGGTCACCAGCAGGTGCCCGTTACTGATACTGGAACCGCCTCCGATCTGGCCGCCTGGCTTGTCCTGCCACAGGATGCCGCCATCGTCAGAGTCGAGCGCATAGATCCGACCGCTGATGTCGCCATGGAAGACGATTCCGTTGGCGTACGATACGGCACCGAAAATTGGATAGGGAATCAATGTCGACCAGGTAATCGAGCCGTCCTGGATATCCAGGGCGTATGTCAGTGCCGTGTGGGCTGTGGTTGCCTCGGCATTATCGACACTGCCCTTGCCTTCGATTTCGTCCCAGTCGTTGCAGGTCACAAAAACCTTGCCCTCGGCAACCGCTGCAGTCGTCATCACCCCACCCAGCTCGCTTCCCTCGACCAGTTTCGTCTGCCAGACGAGCTTGCCGGTGTCGCGATCAACAACGGTGTAGTGACCACCCTTGTCCCCGACTCCGACAACGTCCCGCTCACCGATGCGAAACAGATTGGGCGCAGCGCCCACGTCCGCATCCGGTCCGTCAGGATTGGTAACTGAAAAAACGTCCCCAGGTGTGATCTGATAGAACCACAACAGCGATCCGTCACTGTAATCCAGCGCCAGGATCCCGTTGGAATACGGGCTGGGCGGATCTTCATAGGTATTGCCTGTGCCGATATACAAGGCTCCACGGTCCGGGTCAACGGCAGCCGTCGACCAGACCGACACCCCTGCCCCACTGGTCTCGTCATCCTCGGTTGTATAGAATCGCCACAATTCCTGTCCACTGTCCGGGTCGATGCCAACAATGCTGCCGCGGAAAACGTAGTCGTCTTTCTCCTGCAGCAACTCGAACCCGGCAACTCCGACGATCAGGATACCGTCGATAATTACCGGCGAACCATAGATGTGAGCTTTGTCGTGATCATCCAGGACCACCTGCCAGTCTACGTCGCCTGTTTTGCGTGACACTGCGTACAGGATTGCCCCGTCACCGGGCTCGATGACCGTTGCCCCGTCACCGACATAGATCCGCTTGTCGTCGACAATCGGCGTTGCATCAATCGGTTTGTCCGAGATCCGGTTCTTCCAGATGACATCGCCTGTATCGAAGTCCAGCGCAAACAGCCATCCGGTCCAGTCCGTGATATATACGACGTTGTCGACGACGATGGGGGTGCTGGTGACACCGACTGTATCGAATGTCCACACCGGCGCCAGACGCCCGACATTGGCCCTTGTAATAATGGATTC
>JBFJWU010000508.1:0-2520 GCA_041623475.1 bacterium
CACCTGGATGTCCGCTACCATCGGCCATTCAGGCAGGGCACATTGGTGGCGCTGGGCACTGTCGTCAAATGGGGAAAAACGTTGTGCCACGCTACTGCTGAACTGCGGTGCGACGACGAACTGATCGCTACGGGGTCATCGATCTATGCGGTCGTTGATGCCCAGCGACGGAAATAAAAAGGAGGTCCCGTGGGATTCAAATTTGCAGACAAGATTGCCCTGGTCACCGGTGCCGGCAGCGGGATTGGCCGGGAAACGGCACTGGCCCTGGCCCGCAAAGGCTGCCGACTGATCATCAGTGACGTCAATCCCGACGGCCTCCAGGAGACACAGTCCATGATCGACGGTGTCGGCGCCTGTATCCGTGCAGACATTGTCGATGTCGCGGACAAGAACGCCATGGCTGCCTGGGCTGACGCAATCAACGGCCAGTTCGGTGCGGTCGATATCCTGGTCAACAACGCCGGTGTCGGTGTCTCCGGCGGCATCCTCGATACGTCGCTGGACGACTGGGAATGGATCGTGTCGATCAACCAGTGGGGTGTCATTTACGGCTGCCATTTCTTTCTGCCGGCGATGATCAATCGCGGCAGCGGTCACGTCGTTAACGTATCGTCATTGCTGGGCTTTACCGCGACACCCGGGACCCTGGCCTATGCCACGACAAAATTTGCCGTGTTCGGCTTTTCCGAATCCCTGCGCGCCGAGCTGGCCCCCCACGGAATTGGCGTCAGCACAATCTGCCCCGGCATCATCAAAACCGGCATCATCCGCAACACCCGTTTCCGCGGCGTTGATGATGCCAACGGGACCCGCGACCGGATCGACCGGATGTACCGACGCCGGAATTATGGGCCGGACAAGGTGGCAACGGCGATCGTCGGCGCGATCCAGCGAAATCGCGGCGTCGTACCGGTTTCGCCCGAATCGTGGGGCGCCTGGTACCTGAAACGGTTTACACCCGGACTGCTGGGTGTCATCGGCGCCCGGACCGCCGGCAGCCAGCTGTCATCCGGCGAGTCCTGACCGGTTATCCGGATGGCTGCTGGAATCACCTGCCGACCGGGGGGATCACGGTGCCCACAACAGCAATGAACCTGGCGGCCGGGATGGGCGGTTGCAGGGCTGCAACCCGATGACGAAAACCATCTACTATGGCCACTGGATCTGCCCGTTTGCCAAGCGGGTCAAATTCGCCCTGTCGCACAAACAGATCCCCCACAGTGATATCGAGGTGCCCCCGTCAGCCCTGCGCGGCAAGGACCACGTCCTGCCACCGGAATTCGTGGCGCACAGCAATCACAACGAGATCCCGGTCATTTGCCACGATGGGCAATTTCATGCCGATTCGATCCCGATCCTGCAGTTCCTGGAAACCGTCCCGTCCCAACGAACACTGTTGACCGGTGACGCCACGATCGACAACCAGATCCTTGACCGGGCCGACTGGCTGAATGCCAACCTGATGATGAACGCTGTATTCATTTATTACCAGGCCCGGCCCGACTGGCTGCAGATTGGCAACCAGGGCATCATCCAGGCGTTTGGCCAGATGGAAACCTGGCTGGACGGTGCCGACTGGCTGGCGGCCCAACAACCGTCCATCGCCGACGTCATTGCGATCCCCGTATACATCCGCCTGGACGGGCTGGAGCAACTGGGCCTGCAATGGGATGGCCCGGGACCCAACGTCCGGGCACATATCGACCGCTGCAGCAACCTGCCGGGCTACGAGACGGTAGACTGGACGACAGAACAAACCAATGAATTCGTCGGCCGGTTCAAGAAGGCCCACGAAAAATTTCGCAGGAAATGGGCAGCAACATGATGCGACGATTTTGTTCCCTGTGCCTTGTCGGCCTGTTCGGTGGTTCCACCGCCGCGTCTGGCCAGCCGGTTGACCCCTGGCCACGTGGCCAGCTGTTCCAGGTACAGTTCACCGAGAAACAGAGCGACTGTGGCGATACATATGGCTCTGCCGGTCCCGCAGTTGTCCAGTTGGACCGGCTTGATGCGGCGCGGGTCCTGGTCCTGCCTGATGTCCAGCCCGAAAAAGTCGCCCTGCGTGCCGTGTTCGTTGACCGGAATCCGGGCGCCGATTTTGCCGCCGCCCATACGGTCACGTATCCATCCGAGGGCCTGGGACGGATCGAAATCCAGACCAGGCTGCAACTGGATTCAGCCGCCGTGACCGACGTGATCTCGGGGACCCTGGCGATGCAGGTCGTGCCATTCGTCAATCCGGACATTCCCGCCGACCGGCAGCAACGCGCCGATGAAATCAGGCAATCCGCGTGCCGCGCGCTGCTGTCATTCAGCGGTACGCGGGCCAGCGGCCAACCGGCGGACCTGGCGTATGTGTCCCGCGTCTGGAACCTGCTGCATCGCCACACGCAATTTGTCACCGACAAAAACCCGGCCGGTTCAATTCCGCCGCTGGAAGCCGGAATGGAATTTCCCGGACCACACCATCCGGAATTTCTCTGGCGCAAGTCCCGTGCCCTGTTCCTGCTGGGCGAA
>JBFJWU010000509.1:0-2518 GCA_041623475.1 bacterium
GATCGCCTCCTCGTCCGGGCCGGTGGCGACAAAGCCGCCGCCGCAGATATCAAACTCTGCGCGGCTGCGGCCCGCTGCGGCCAGGCCGGTGTCGATGGCCGGGCCAGCGACTTCCTCCATATACCGCCGTGTGCAAAATCCGTGCAGGCGGATGCCGTCGGCGTAGGTGGCGACCATTTCCTGCATTTTCGGGCGGACGCCGGCAACGTAAACCGGGATCCGTCGCTTGCCTGTGGGCGGTGGCGAAAATTCGGGGGTCATCAGCGAAAACTGATAGTGCTCGCCGGCATAGCTCAGTCGTTCGCCTGTTTCCCATGCCGCCCAGATCGCGCGCAGGGATTCAACATACTCCTGCATCCGCTGTCGTGGCCTGGACCAGGGCACGCTGAACCGTCGCTCGTTATGACCCTTGACCTGTGTGCCCAGCCCCAGGGCAAAACGTCCCCCGGTATTGGCGTGCAGCGCCCACGAGGCACCGGCAGTAACCATCGGGCTGCGGGGAAATGCAACGACAATCGCCGTCTTCAAAATGATCCGCTCGGTCGCCATGGCGGCGGCCGCCAGGTGCACAAACGGATCCCCCGTAATTTCGGGCACGGCAAAGCCGGTAAATCCCTGTTGCTCTGCCCGCCGGGCGGCATCGGCCAGGTTGGTCAGGTCGGTTGCCGCGCAAAAGGTATCAATGTTCATTAGTGTCCTCCGAAAAATCCCGTGTGAAACCTGGCCCTCATCATACCGTCGTCGGGCGGAGGCCCGGCAACGTACAATACAGGTATGGTTGACCTTGGCGACGAAGAACTGGAAATCAATTATCCCACCCGCTGGGAATACACCGTGATCGTCCTGCAGGACGCGGACTCAGACGCGATCATCGCCGAGATCTTCCAGGATATCGATTACACCGTGCAGCCGTCGCGAATCAGCAGCAGTGGCAAATACGTCAGCGTCAAGGTACACGCGATGGTCTACAGCGACGATGACCGGCTCGCTAATTTTGCGGCCCTCCGGGACCATGAGCTGGTCCGATTCGTGATCTGACACATCGCCTTGGCAGCCTGGGTTCTGCTGCTAGAATGGCGATAGATCGGGTAACAAATCTGGAACCGGGGTTCCCACGATGAAAATAGTCAAGATTCTTGTTGGTGCGCTGCTGGCGTTGGTCGTTTTGTTTTTTGGGGTCGGCATGTTCCTGCCGGAAGAATACGCCGTCGAACGGTCAACGACGATGGACGCGGCGGCAGCGGTCGTTTTTGCCCAGGTTAATGTTCACAGGAACGGTGCCAACTGGTCTCCCTGGCGGGCCAAAGATCCAAACATGGAGATCAGCTATTCCGGGCCCGATTCGGGCGAGGGTGCAACCATGTCGTGGGTCAGCGAGACCCAGGGCATGGGGACAATGGTCCACACCAAAGTCATCGACAACCAGCGCATTGAAAGCCACCTCGATTTCGGTGACATGGGCGAAGCGGACAGTTACTGGCTGTTTGATGCGACCGGCGACAACTCAACCAAAGTTACATGGGGCTTTACGGGCAAGGCGGAAAACATCGTTGGCCGCTACTTTGGCTTAAAGATGGATGACTGGGTCGGTGCGGACTACGAAGATGGGCTGGCCCGGCTGAAAAGCCACGTTGAATCGCTGCCGCCGCCGGCACCGGCCACTGACGCGGTGACCGACGCGGTTGATGCTATCGACCCGGATGCCGTACCAGAATCTGGTCCGGACGCGGAAACGTCCGAATAGATCCGGTTTGACTGGGTCGTCACCCGGCCTACGCACTTTGTATGAATCAATCAAAGCCACGTCAATCGGTCAGTGTCCTGGTACCGGTCTACAACGAAGCCGCGACACTGGGGACGGTACTGGAGCGGCTCTGCCAGCTGCAGATCATTGACCAGGTCGTCGTCGTCGATGACGGCTCGACCGACGGCAGTGCCGACATCGCCCGTGACTGCGCTGATGACCGGGTTCAACTGGTCCAGCTGCCGGCGAACCAGGGCAAGACCAGTGCGATCCGGGCCGCGGTCCAGGCCGCAACCGGTGACGTGCTGGTCGTGCAGGACGCGGACCTGGAATACGATCCGACCGAGCTGCCGTCCATCATCCAGCCGATCCTCGACAATGTCGCCGACGTGGTCTATGGCAGCCGCTTCCTGGTGCGCAAGGCCGCACGCGTCCTTTATTTTCGCCACTTCATCGGCAACAAGATCCTGACGTTTCTGTCGAACCTGTTTACCAACCTGAACATGACCGACGTCGAGACCTGCTACAAAGCGTTTCGGGCGCCGATCCTCAAGCACCTGGACCTGCAGACCCGCGGGTTCGGCATCGAAATCGAAGTCACCGCTGCGGTCGGGGCGCTGCCGGTCCGTGTCTACGAGGTCCCGATCAGCTACTACGGCCGGACCTACGCCGACGGCAAAAAGATCCAGTTCATCGATGGCCTGTACGCCCTGGGCTACATCTTCAGCTGCAATTTCAGGATGCGGTTCGGCCAGGCGGGGCGATCATATGTGC
>JBFJWU010000510.1:0-2507 GCA_041623475.1 bacterium
CCGCGAATTAGAGTCGCACTAATCTTGGCCGCCCGACTCGGTCGCGTCGTCCTCGTCGTAGCGCTGCTACGTCTGCGGGGCGCTTGGTCGCCGGACGTCCAATCTCAGCACAACTAACGCCGCTGGCCGCGAATTAGAGTCACACTAATCTTGGCCGCCCGACTCGGTCGCGTCGTCCTCGTCGTAGCGCTGCTACGTCTGCGGGGCGCTCGGTCGCGAACTGCACAATCCCGGCACAACTTACGTCGGCCGCGGCGCGATTTGCACCGATCTTGCACCCTTCGCTCGGTCGCGCCGTTCTCGAATTAAAGTCGCACTATAATCCTGCGGGCGCCTGGCTTTGTCGCGCTGTCCTCGCCGTAGCGCCCCTCTAAGGGTCTTTTGAAGCTGGTGGTTCAGATACCGGCACCGACGCAATTGCCGTTACCGGTTGTGCGCCGGACCCGGGTTTGTTTGTGGGCCCGGCGACTGTGCTGACGGGCTGGGCGGCGGTCGATGCCGTGGCCTGGGCCGGGCCGGTGCCAGCGGCGTGCGTTGCCGCTGGCCGGGTCGTGGGCTGTCCGGTTGTATCAGTTGTTACGGCCGGCTCAGTTCTTGGCAAGGGGCTGAAATCGCCATCCAGCCAGCGCAGGACCTTGTCGCGACGGTGTTCCAGCAGGCGGGTCCCGGTGGCCGGGTTGTCACGGGTCGGGCTGGGCAGGGTTGCGGCCAGCTCGGCCGCCTGCAGCTGGGTGACCATTGTCAACGGTGTGCCGTAGTACCGCCGGGTCGCTGCGGCGACACCAAATGTATTTTCGCCAAACTGGGCGATGTTCAGGTAGATCTCCAGGATCCGATCCTTTGACAGGGATCGCTCCATCGCCAGTGTAAAGACCAGTTCGTGCCATTTGCGCAGGAACGTTTTTTCAAAACTGAAATAGAGGTTCTTGACGGTTTGTTGAGAGATGGTGCTGCCGCCGACTTCCAGTCGCCCCTGGTCCAGGTTGTGCTGGATCGCTTCGCCCAGTGCGGCGAGGTCGACACCCCTGTGCTTCCAAAAGCGGACATCTTCGGACAGGATGACGGCGTTTTGCAGGTGCTCGGGGATTTCTGACAGCGGCCGGGGGTCCCAGACCTCGATGCTTGACGGGGGCTTGCCGCCGCCGTGTTCCAGGATCGGTCGCGACGCCGGTACCGGGCCCTCGGCGATCGATTCAAAATCGGGCAGGTTCTGCTTTAACCACCAGACATCGGCGAGGACAACCGCAACAATTCCCAGGACCAGCAGTCCGATCAGGTTCGCCCACGTCTTCCACGCGATGACCGGCAATTTGAGGACACGCCTCATCCTGCAGCCTGCTGACCGGTGATCGTTGCCAGCAGTTTGCGCCGGCCGCCCCGGTCACGAAATTCGCACAGGTAGATCCCCTGCCAGGTGCCCAGGGCCAGCCGTCCATCCTGGATCGGAATCGTCAGGTCAGGTCCAACCAGGACGGACTTGGTGTGGGCCGGCATATCGTCCGGGCCTTCGATGGTGTGCCGGTAGTAGGCGCTGGTTTCCGGGACGATCCGGCCCAGGTCGCGTGCCATGTCGTGCAGGACGTCGGGGCTGGCATTTTCATTCAGGGCCAGCGCCGCTGACGTGTGCTGGATAAACAGGTGCAGCAGACCAATGCCGACACCCGAAAAATCGGGCAACTGGTCCAGGACCTCGGACGTGACTAGATGCAGTCCTCGGGAACGGGCATCCAGAATAATCTGCTTTTGCAACCAGGTTGTCACGAATGGTTTGGTCCGGTCGCCTGGTCAGGCGACGGTTTCCTGTTCCGGACTGACCTGGATGAACTGTTGCGGGTTCTGGAAACGTTCTTCCCACAGGTCAAGCGTCTTGGCCATGTACAATCCGTCCTCGACCCGCTCGTCATACAGGTGCTTGATTGTCACGATGGGCCTGACGGACATTTCACCCGTCTCCTGGTCGACGACGGGTTCCAGCTTGCGCTTGCCGACACAGGAAAACAGCGGAATATTGCCGTATTCGTACAGGTGATGGTAGCCGGCATCCATCTTGAGGCTGCCCAGGTTGGCAATGAACATGCTGGCAAACATTGGATCGTTCTCATAAAAGATCCCGGGCAGCAGCCCGAACCGGTCCAGCACCTTGATCAGGCTTACGGCCAGCCACAATACAATCGTCGGCAGTCGCAGCAAGTACTTGATTTCCTTGTCGGTTGCCGATTCTTCATCGCTGCGGGCGAACTTGACATCACCGTCGATGACTTCGATAAATTTCTCAAACGGCCACTCGGGCTTGAATTCCCGCTTGACGGTAACCAGCGCATGGTTGTCCGTCTTGGCCTTTTTACCACTGAAGCTGATCCAGATGCCGCGCCGCTGGAAAATCCGTCCGCCGACAATAAATCGGTTCAATCGCGGCCGCTCGGCTATCGATTGCACCGCCGACCAGATCATCAAATGGTGATAGGTAATCCGGCGTCCGGTTTGTTCGTTGTATTCCTGGATGAACC
>JBFJWU010000511.1:0-2507 GCA_041623475.1 bacterium
GGTGACAACTACGATCGATTCATGGTTCGGATGGAGGAAATGCTGCAGAGTGCCCGGATCCTGGAGCAGGCGTTTGACCAGATCCCCGATGGCCCGATCCAGACCGAGGACCGGCGCTGGGCGCGGCCTGCAAAGGAAGACGTCTACACCAGTATCGAAGCACTGATGGACCATTTCAAGCTGGTCATGCACGGAATCAAACCCCCGGTCGGCGAGGCCTACGCATGTGTGGAAAGCCCAAACGGCGAACTCGGATTTTATGTGGTTTCCGATGGTGGCGGGCAGCCGGTCAAGTGCCGGGTGCGGCCGCCCAGTTTCCTGAACCTGGGGGCGATGGGCGAAATGATCGTTGGCGACCAGATCGCAGACATCGTGCCTACGTTTGGCCAGATCAATATGATCGGTGGGGAGTGTGACCGCTGAGATGAGCGACACTGTGGACCAGCACTTGAGCGACGATGCCAAGGCAGCCATCAAGGACGCCATGGGGCGGTACCCTACGGCCCGTGCGGCGGTCCTGCCAGCGCTGTGGATTGC
Organism: bacterium; assembly: GCA_041623475.1. Lineage (GTDB taxonomy): Bacteria > J088 > J088 > J088 > J088 > JBFJWU01. The sequence continues at coordinate 538 of JBFJWU010000511.1, forward strand.
CCAGAAGGAACACGGCTACGTGTCAAACGGGTTGGCATTGGAAGTCGCTGACGAACTGGGTATTCCGGTCAACTGGGTTCACGAGGCGCTCAGTTTCTATGTCCTGTTCCATACCGAAAAAGTCGGCAAGCACGTGATCTGGATGTGCCGCAACCTCAGTTGCTGGCTGTGTGGCTACGAAGAGATCAAGGCACAGCTGGAGTCCACCCTGGGCATTAAAGAAGGCGAAACGACCGCGGATGGCGAGTTTACGCTGCTCAGCAACGAGTGCCTTGGTGCCTGCGGCGGCGCACCGATGATCCAGATCGACGACCAGTACTACGAGAACCTGACGCCGGACAACATCGGACAGGTCCTGGACCAGGTCAGGAGCAGCGGATGAGCCTGCCATTGGTCCATCTGGATTTTGAGCCCGGCGGTGAAACCTGGACACTGGACAGCTACAAGTCCCGTGACGGATATGCTGCCCTGGAAACGGTCCTCAAGGACCGCAGCCGCGACGAGATTCGCGATCTGGTCAAAGAGTCCGGTCTTCGTGGCCGCGGTGGGGCCGGGTTCCCGACGGGGCTGAAGTGGAGCTTCTTCCCCAAGGAGACCCCCTACGCGAAGTACCTGTGTGTCAACGCCGATGAGTCCGAGCCCGGGACCTTCAAGGACCGCTACCTGATGGAGTGGAATCCTCACCAGATGATCGAGGGCATTGTGATCGCCTGCTACGCGCTGTACGCGGATGTTTGCTACATCTACATTCGCGGCGAGTTTGACGAATGTGAACGCAAGGTCGCCCAGGCCATCGACGAGGCCCGGGAGGCCGGTTACATCGGCAAGAATATCCTGGGCAGCGGTCTGGACCTGGAGGTTCATATCCACAAGGGTGCCGGTGCCTATATCTGTGGTGAGGAAACAGCACTGATGGAAAGCCTGGAAGGCAAGAAGGGCCAGCCGCGGTCCAAGCCACCGTTCCCGGCGCAGGTGGGTATCTTTGGCTGCCCGACAACTGTAAATAACGTCGAAACGATTGCCGCCGTGCCCTATATTGTCCGCCACGGTGCCGACGGCTATCGCACGTTTGGAACGGAAAAGTCGGCTGGAACCAAGCTGTTCAGTGCCTCGGGGCACATTGCCAAACCGGGCGTTTATGAAGTTCCACTGGGATACCCGCTCAAGGATTTCCTGGAAAAGGAATGCGGCGGTATGCGCGGCGACAAGCCGTTGAAAGCTGTGATTCCCGGAGGCTCCAGCGTGCCGGTCCTGACCGGCGACGAGGCAATGGCGACGCATCTGGATTATGAAAGCCTGGCCGATGCCGGAACGATGCTCGGTTCAGGTGGATTCATGGTGATCGAAGAAGGCACAAGCATGGTCAGTGTCCTGCGGATCCTGGCCCACTTCTACGCCGATGAATCGTGCGGCCAGTGCACGCCGTGTCGCGAGGGCACGGGCTGGGCGTACGCAACGCTCAGCAGGATTGAGCAGGGGCGCGGGTCATTTGAAGACCTCGACATGCTGCTGGACGTCGCGGACAACATGACCGGCAATACGATTTGTGTCCTGGCCGACGCGCTGGCGATGCCGATCCAGAGCTTCCTGGCAAAATTCCGGCACGAGTTCGAAGAATGCATCCGCACGGGCGAACCGATTGCTGCGGCGGGGGGGCATTAATGCCAGTCAAGGTTACCATCGACGGACAGGAGCTGGAAGTCGCAGCTGGCAAAACGATCATCCAGGCCGCGCACGAGGCCGGTATCGATGTGCCGTACTACTGCTATCACCCCGGTCTGGTGGTTGACGGAAATTGCCGCATCTGCCTGGTCGAGGTCGAAAAAGCACCCAAACTGATGGTCGCCTGCAAGACAGCGGTCACCGACGGTATGGTGGTCCACACGACCAACGAGCGGGTCGAGGAAGCCCGGCGGGCGGTAATGGAATTCCTGCTGATCAATCATCCTATTGACTGCCCGGTCTGCGAC
>JBFJWU010000512.1:0-2506 GCA_041623475.1 bacterium
CCCGATCCGGTCCTGGGAATCGGAATCCAGGCGTTGCCGACAGATGGCGACCTGGACCGGGAGCCGATGACGCAGGCACCGATGCTGACGCTGCGCCAGGGGATTCCCTGGCCAGGCAAGTTGCGGGCCGTGACTCGTGAGCGAGACGCGAGCGCCGCTGCGATGGATGCGTCGTCCGTGCGTCAACTGCAGGACAGTGCGCTGACCGTTGTGATGGCCTGGCTGGACCTGGTTCGGACCCGCGAGGAGATCACGATTGTGCAGGAGACTCTGGACTGGTTCCAGTTGCTCAGCAGCAGCGTTGAGTCCCGGTACCGCTCTGGCCGGGGACATCGGCACGACGTGGACCAGTTACAGGTCGAGATCGGCCGCCTGCGTGCCGAACTGTCGAGGCTTGGTGCCCAACTGGCGGCAGCCGATGCCGGGTGGAGAGTCGTACTGCCTGGAGGACCTGAAGAGATTGAATTGCCAGGGCCTGAACGTCCCTGGCGGGTCCCGCAGGACGTAACGCAGGAAACTCTGGACGGCAGCCCCTTGATCCAGATGCTGGCCGCCGGTGCGGTGGGCACAGAACACCGAATTCGGGCATCCCGTTCCGGATTTGCGCCGGACTTGGCGGTTGAACTGGGATACGGCGTTCGCCGGGACAGCCGCCGGGATTTTGTGAACGCGAAACTGGCGCTTTCGGTGCCGGTCTGGGGCGGCTGGTCGCACGCCAATCGGGTGGACAGCGCGACCCAGGACGCCGCCGCCGCGTCCCTGGATGTCGAGGGTGCCCGGCGACAGGTCCACGCGACGCTTCAGCAAACCCTTGCGGCCCACGCCGATGCATCGGCCAGGCAACTGCTGTACGAGTCCGAAGTGATGCCGAATGCGCTGGCCGCGCGGCGATCGGCGCGCACCGCCTATGAATCGGGCGGCGAAGACATCTTTACCCCGATCGGTGCCAGCCAGCGTGCTTTGGCGGTTCGCCGCGAGTACGAAAATATCCTGGCCCAGCGCCGGCTGGCAGAAGCACGCATCCTGGCGCTCGGCGGTCGGTTGGTGTCAGCCAGGCAACACAAACAGGAATCCGGAGATCGAAATGAATAACCTGCCCAGATTGGTGATCATCAGCCTGCTCGTTGCGGCCGGCAGCGCCGTCGCCTGTAACGACCATCCCAACCAACCGAATACCGTGGACGCTGGCCACGTCGAACTGTATCAGTGCCCGATGCACCCGCAGGTCACCAGCCATGAACCGGGCGATTGCCCGATCTGTGGCATGCGGCTGGTGCCGGTGAAGTCGGACTCGGCGGAGAAACCGAGTACATCGACGCCAGGCGGCGAGCGAAAGGTGTTGTACTGGGTCGCGCCGATGGACCCGAATTACCGGTCTGACGAGCCCGGCAAGTCACCGATGGGGATGGATCTGGTCCCGGTCTATGCCGACGCTGGATCGGGCAGTGGTGTATCGGTCAGCGGGCGAACCACCGTCCATGTACCCGACGTGCAACGGCAGCGCATCGGCGTTCGAACGGCGGTTGCAACCATCCAGCCACGGGCGATCCGGACACTGCGGACAGTCGGTACGGTTGAGCCCGATCCGGACCGGGTGCAGCACGTCCATACCAAGGTCGCCGGCTGGGTCGAAAAGGTTTATGTCCGAGCCGAAGCAAATCGCGTGCGGGCGGGGCAGGTGTTGTACGAGCTTTACAGTCCGCAGCTGGTTGCGACCCAGGACGAGCTGATTGCGGCTGTTGCAGCAAAGAACCCGGGTGCCGCGAATGCCGCCCGCCAACGATTACGCAACTGGGACGTTAGTGAAGTTGATATCAAGGCCATTGAGCAACTGCAACAGGCGAAACGGTCGATGCCGTTTCGCAGTCCGATGGACGGGTTCGTGCGACAGGTCCAGGCGATCGAAGGAATGCAAGCGGGCGAAATGGTGCAATTGTACGAACTGGTTTCGCTGGAAACGGTCTGGGTTCTGGCCAAGTTGTATGAGCGCGAATTGAACCTGGTCACAGTGGGGCAGGCAGCGCGAATCACAGTTCCAGGGGGCACGGTAATCGACTCGACCGTGGATTACGTCTATCCATTTGTCAATGAACAAAGTCGATTTGTCAACGTCCGCCTGAAACTGCCAAATCCCGGCATCAGGCTGCGCCCCGGGATGTACGTTGACGTCGGGCTACAGGCCGACCTGGGTCCGGGCCTGCTGGTGCCGGCAGATGCTGTGTTGCGTACAGGTACACGTTCCCTGGTGTTTGTCGAGGTCGCTCCAGGGCAGTTTGAACCGCGACAGGTAGACCTGGGCCCCCAGGTGGATGGCGGGTTTATCCTCCATGACGGCGTCGCGGACGGCGAAATCGTCGCCGTTCAGGCTAACTTTTTCCTGGATTCAGAAAGCGCGCTCAGGTCCGCCCTGACCAGTGTCGATACTGACGATTCCAACGCTGGCAAATGATCGTCATTCAACAGGCAGGACACGACCATGATTAATCGGATTATTGATTGGTCGGAC
>JBFJWU010000513.1:0-2482 GCA_041623475.1 bacterium
ACAGGAAACACAGGTGGAATTTCTGCGCACCAACACGACCCTGTTGCGTTGCCACAGCCAAAGACCTCGCCACAGTCAACACAGACTGCGTCTTGCGCGGAAGGCCCGGTTTCGTCAGCCTGACGATTCGGACGGGATACCATGAACCTGGACTTGCGGATACGGAATGTCGATACCGGCCTCGTCGAACGCCAGCTTGACCCGCTCATGAAAATCGTAAAAGACAGGCCAATAGTTGTCACTGTCGACCCACGGGCGAACGACAAAATTGACGCTGCTGTCCGCCAGCGCGTTGACGGCCACCAGGGGCTCCGGATCGGCCAGAATCCGGTCATCCTGCCGGAGCAAATCATTCAGCATTTCTTTTGCCTGCTTCAGGTCACTGTCATATCCGATACCGAAAACCATATCAACACGCCGCCGTTCCTGGGCCGTGTAATTGGTAATATTGTCGCCCCCGACCTTGGAGTTGGGAACGATGATTTTCTTGTTATCACCCGTCAGAATGATCGTGTTAAATATCGAAATTCGCTCGACCTTGCCCAGGACGCCCGCGGCTTCGATCGTGTCCCCGGCCTGGAAGGGACGGAACAGGATCAACATGACACCAGCCGCAAAATTGGATAACGTCCCCTGCAGCGCCATCCCAACTGCCAGGCCAGCGGCACCCAGAATGGCGATCAATGATGCCGTCTGGATACCCAATGCGCCCAGTGCCGCCAGGTAGACAAAGATACGCAGGCCAACCCGAGTGATCGACTCCAGGAAGTTCGCCAGCGTATCGTCGACACTGCTGCGAGTCAGCGCCGCGTCGACCATCTTGACCAGCACTCGCACTGCCATACTCCCGACAACCAGAATGGCGATTGCGCCAAGCAGTCGCAGGCCATAAGTCGTACCCAGTTCAATCAACATGTCGACAGCAACTTCCGGATCCATCAGCCTCTGAGCGTCCACGCAATCCTCCAATCAGATCAGGGTTGGTTCTGGATAAGTTAATGTAACATCTGGGTACTGCGGGACTGGTGGGCAAGATTCAGGAGAGCAACAACGATGAAACGACTTACCCGCTGGCGATCCGTGGCACGTTTGCGCACCGGTGCGTCAGTGCTGGCGACCGCGACCGCCGCGTCTTGCGCAAGCCTTGGCGCAAGTCCCTCTGGTGACCGATTGGCCAGGATCGAGGCATCACCAAATTATCGTAAGGGCGAGTTTCAAAACAGGCTTCGGGTATCAACCGCCGATTACGGGCTCATGGAATTCCTGGATATTCTTCAGGACTTTCTGAAGTTTGACCCGAATCGAGAGCCACGGTCAGTGCCCGGCGTACAGCAAGCTGATGTCGCGAATCTTGTGGCAGCTCCGTCCGACGATTTCGAGGTCGTCTGGTTTGGTCATTCGACGTTACTGATCGAAATCGAAGGCCTGAGGATCCTGACGGACCCGGTCTGGTCTGATCGGTCGTCGCCATTCCAGTTTGTCGGCCCGAAACGGTTCTACGAGCCACTGGTTGAACTGGTTGACCTGCCGCCATTGGACGCGATCCTGATTTCCCACGACCATTACGACCACCTGGACGCAGATACGATCCGGCAGTTGGCGAGTCTTGATGTCCAGTTCTATGTACCCCTCGGTGTCGGTGCCCATCTGGAATCCTGGGGGGTTCGGCCAGCAAAGATAATTGAAATGGACTGGTGGCAGGAACAGTCGCTTGGCCAGGTTAGGATCGCCTGCACGCCGACTCGACATTTCTCGGGACGTGGCGTAGCAGACAGGAACAAAACTCTGTGGGCCAGTTGGGCCCTTGTCGGGCAACAACGGCGCATCTATTTCGGAGGCGACAGTGGCCTGTTTCCCGGCTTTTCCGAAATCGGTGATCGATACGGCCCGTTTGATGTCACGTTCCTGGAAGTCGGTGCCTACAACCAGCGCTGGCCCGATGTCCATATGGGCCCGGAACAGGCTGCGATCGCTCATCGGGCGCTCAAAGGGAATGTGCTGTTCCCGATTCATTGGGGCCTGTTCAACCTGTCGTTGCACAGCTGGACAGAACCCGCAGAACGCCTGCAGGTCATCGCAGACACGCAGGATGTCCGGATCGCGTTTCCGATTCCCGGCCGCCCGGTTAACCTGGACGACCCGATCCCTGTTGCCCGTTGGTGGCCAGAGGTCCCATGGCAGACCGCTGAACAAAATCCCGTCCGTTCGACAAGAATTCCTCCAGATTGGTTGCAGCGCTATTCGGCGGCGCCTGCAAAGTCATTGCCAACAGTCGGGGTCAGGTAGCAGGTGCGTTGGACGAACGGGACGTCGGCCCTTGGGGCCCTGTCTTTCGCGATTCTTGTATCGTGTGGCCAGACCGACGATCGGGGGCGGGCAGTCTATGACAACCCGGATCCAAACGGAAACACGTTCGCGTGCTCGACCTGCCACGCGATATCAGAACCATCCAGCGATCCATTCCGCCGGGCCGGTCACCCGC
>JBFJWU010000514.1:0-2482 GCA_041623475.1 bacterium
CGTGTTGTCCCATTGCCGCTGGCCGACGGCCGGGCGCCACCGACGCTGGACTTGACGGTCGTTGGTGCCCTGGACGGGCGCACGTTGGCGGACGGACAGGTCCAGCTGGGACGTTTGCACGCGGTCTTGCCGGATCGAATGATTCTTGACGGGTTCATTGCGCCCGGCGCGTCGGGCAGTCCAATCGTGGATGCGGACGGATACGTGGTTGCAATCGCCACAGGTGCCCTGCAAACGCCCTCCGGGCTGATCTTCACAGCGGCGCCGGCAATTCGGCCGCGAGCACCCGAGGTGCGCCCACCGCCGTATTAGAGCGGCTCCGTATAATGAACTGTACGCTGTATAGTTCACTGACAACGGAGCATTCTTTGCCGACAGTCGAACCATCTTTGCCCCTTCGGGACCGCTTGATCAATGCGGCCATGGACATTTATCTGGAGGGCGGGTTGGGTGCGCTGACGATGCGAGACCTGGGAAAGCGGACTGGCGTATCGGCGATGGCACCGTACAGTCACTTCGACAACAAGGATGACCTGGTTTCATCCATCGTTGACCGCTGCTTCGAACAGTACCTGGACGAGTTGCGCGGTGCCTTGAAATACGACGACCCGGTTGTGCGCCTCCGTGACACGGGGCGGCGAGTGTTCCAATTTGCAATGGACCATCCGGCGGAATACCACCTGATCTATATCTATTCCAAGGACCCAACGCTGGAGAAGTATGGCGAAACGGTGGACATGCGGCTGGCAGCAGGGTTCCAGTATATGCACCTGCTCGTCAAGGATTGTGCCGATGCTGGCGAGCTAATCGTCGATAACACCGAAGCGTTTACGCTGGCCATGCTGGGTATGGTTCACGGTTTGCTGGCCCTGTACCTTTCGGGACGGATGTGGATGGGGTCGCAGGAATTCGAGCAACTGTTCTGGAACAGCCTGTCCCTGTATATGGACAAATACCTGAAGGTCCCCTACGACGAGCGACCGGGGACGCCACAACTGTAATCTGCCCGAAAGACTGAATGTTGCTGATAGACGCGGTGGGGTCGTTTTCCGGCCGCGACTTCTGGTAAAGTTGACCCATGTCTAAAACCAACGAACATCCTGTGTTCAACTTTGGCGGTCCGGTAGGGGCAGTTGGCATGATGGTTTTCCTGCCGTTGGTGACGTATTACCTGTTTTTTGCCGTGCGATTCAACGGCGGTGACCTGTTACCTGGACCGCACGCCGACTGGGTTGGGTTTTTGCGGGACATCCAGCCGACCTGGGGAGCGGCGGCGCTGTACCTGGTGTGGTTTGCGTTTCAGGCTGTGCTGCAGCAGTTTGCACCGGGCAGGGTCGTGGAGGGGCCGGAATTGCCGGATGGTGGCCGGCTTAAATACAAAATGAACGGCTTGTTTTCGATTGTCCTGACGTTGGTGACACTGGGCGGCGCGGCGGCACTGGGATTGTACGATCCCGGGGTTTTCTACCTTCAATTCGGGCCTTTGATTACGGTCACGTTGATTTTCTCGACGTTGCTGTCGGTGTTCGTCTATTTCCACGGTAAGAAAACTGACCCGGCGCCGCATATCAGTGGACGGCCGATCCAGGATTTCTTCCTGGGGTCAGGGCATAATCCGCGTGTTCCACCGCGGACCGGGTTTGACCTCAAGGTATTCTGTGAAATCCGGCCCGGATTGATCCTGTGGGCGGTCTTGAACGCCTCGTTTGCCTGGGTGCAGTATCAAAAGTATGGCTATGTTTCAACTGCAATGATTCTGGTTAACCTGCTGCAGTTCATCTATGTTTTTGATTGTTTCTGGAATGAGTCGGCGCTGCTGACGACCATGGATATCAAGCACGAGGGCTTTGGCTGGATGCTGGCGTTTGGCGATCTGTGCTGGGTGCCGTTTACGTACAGCCTGCAGGCCCATTATTTGATTGACCACGTCCATGAGCTGCCGGTCTGGATGGCGATCCTGGCACCAGTTCTGGCGATTACCGGGTACTTGATCTTTCGCCTGACCAACCTGCAGAAGGATCGGTTCCGCACCGACCCGGACAACGCTGTGATCTGGGGTAAAAAGGCTGAATATTTGCAGACCAGGCGGGGTTCCAAGCTGCTGCTGTCCGGGTTCTGGGGACTGGCGCGGCATTTCAATTACATCGGGGACGAGCTGATGGCGCTCAGTTGGTCGCTGCCGTGTATGTTTGGGTCGGCGTTGCCTTACTTCTACCCGGTTTATTTCGCTGGATTGCTGATCCATCGGGAACGGCGGGACCATCTGCTGTGTTCCGAGAAGTATGGGGAAGACTGGGATGAGTACTGTCGCCATGTTCGGTGGCGGATCGTGCCGGGGGTGTATTAGGTCGTCCTGCCGGCCGGGCCTTCGATCCAGCGCGATTCATCCAGGACTATCAAAAATAATGCGACTAGTGTTCTGCTGCCGGAATGCCTCCGGCGGGTCGCTTTTGCTCGCACAAAAGCTCCGCAAAAGTGCGCC
>JBFJWU010000515.1:0-2469 GCA_041623475.1 bacterium
GGCCTTGTTTAAGGCATCCAACGCGCCGACACCGTCACCCTTGACTGACAAAACCTTTCCCAGCGTCAACCAGCCTTCGGCATTGCGACTCTGTTCGCCCAGGACATCACGGACTTCGGTTTCGGCAGCTGTAACTTCGCCGGAATTGAGCAGCGCCACGGCATAGCGGACCCGGGTCGATGCATTCCAATAGCCCAGTTCACGCAATTGTGTAAATATCTCGGCCGATTTGGTGGCGTCCCCCTGCAACGCATACAGGTCCGACAATAACCGATACAGGTTTTCCGGCCGGTCCAGTTCGATCTCTCCGGCATCGTTCATCGCCAGCGTCTCTTCGATGATCGGAATCGCCAGTTCGGGCCGGCGACCGCGGATGGCCGTCTTGCCGATGATCTCGGACAGCTCCTCGCGCTGCAGTTTGTAGATCTCCATGGTCTTCTGGAATTCGCCGATCGCCAGCGATGTCTTGTTCAGGCGGCTGGCCAGCATCCCGATCTGCTTGCGCCCCATGGCGTAGTTAGGGACCAGGGTCGCGGTCTGTTTCAGGTCTTCCAGGGCCTTTTCGTTTTCTTTTTTCTGCATCTGGACGACGGCACGGTCGTAATAGTAACCCTCCATCCACGGGTAGTGGTCGATGGCATCGGACAGCAGCGCATAGGCCTCGTCCCATTTTTTATACCGTTTGTAGACACGGGCTTCCTTGTTTCGAACTTCGCCGACCAGAGCATTCCAGGCAAATACTTCCATCCGCAGCGATCCTGCGGCAAACAGCGCCAGACTGCCCCATGCAACTGCTTTGGGCAGTGGGCGGTCCAGTTCAACCTGGAAATAACTGGATTCTTCCTCGCCTCGTTCTTCCGAACGCAGGATCCGGCCATACGTTTCGGCCATGGCCATCGCCAAAAAGAAATACATCGAACTGGTCGGCACCTGCAGCGGAAACGCGAAAAACATTTCGACGCTGTAGCCCACGAACCCCGTGGTAATTGCCAACCACAGCAACAAATCATTGCGATTCTTGACGCGGACAAAACTGGACCAGGACGTTCGCCCCAGTTGCACCAGCATCCACATAAACAGAATGAACCCGACGATTCCCATGTCAACCAGGACCTGGACAAACTCGTTATGCGAACGGACAACCCGGGTGTTGTGCTTGAGCGTCATGTTCTCGAGGAAATCGGTGTAATACCGGGGGAACTCGACCTCCAGATTGGCGATACCAACACCGGCGACCGGATTGTCCGGGAACATGTTTTTCAGGCACTGGTACCAGGTTTCCATTCGGAACCGGACGGATGCATCCCGGCGGGCCCGCAGCAGGAACGTGTCCAGCGGGCCGAACTCCTGGACGGATTCGATCTTGCGCGGTTCCATCAGGTTGGTAAACCGACCGGTTACGCGCTTGCCGACTTCGGTGCCACCCAGCAGTCCGACAATACCAATCATCATGGCTGCGATGACACCACCGACCTGTCGTCTGGAAAACGAAAACCGGTCCCGCATCCGCCAGGCGACGACGGTCAGCACGCCGGACACAAACAGGATTTCGGACAGGAATGCAAGCATCCCGGCACGGTTACGGGCGATGACCAGATACAGCAAGACGGCACCCGTCGCAACAATCAACAGCATCCGGACCCAGCGTCGCCGGTCCAGGAATGCCAGGATCGGTGCGGTCAACAGGAACGAAGCCAGGTACTCAATGACAAAGTTGGTCAAGCCAATCGTCGTCGACGGATCGGCATCGCCGTACTGGTCCTTGGGCAGGTACGTCACCTCGAAATACTGGACAAACCCGTACACGGTCACAATGACCATGGTCCAGATCACCAGGTACAGCATGCCCTTCAGTTGTTCGCGGGTACGCAGCAGGCAGATCGCCCCGAAAAACACCGCGGGACCTGCCCCCACTTTGCCGATCAGCTCAATCCCCTTGTACGGGTTGGTTGTCCAGGTCAGGCTGAGCAGCGCCCAGACACAGAACAGACCAAGCGGCAGCAAGACACGGGTTTTCGGGATAACAATCCGTTCCTGCTTGATTGACAACCACGCAAAAATGCCCACCGACAGGGGAATGAACAGGTTCGCCCAGACGGTTTTTGAAAAGTAATACTCGGTAACGATGCCGTTGTGCATATAGACGATCGGCACCACGGCGACGGCCCAGGCAAACAGCAGGTACAGGGCGTGTTCAGCGCGTTCAGATTGCAGTATTTTCAAAGGGACGAATCTCCGGGGATGATGCGATCAGTCATGAGACCGCGCAATTTTCCAGGTTGTTCCGGGCTTGCGGATCTGTCAAACGCCCGTCGGTTCGAAAAAAGGATCGTACCCGAAACGCCCCGTGGATTCAACTTCCGGCGGTGATTCCCACGCCATTCCCGGGGATTCCGTAACGCGACCAACACAGGTCACTGGAATTGCCGCCGCTGCCAGCCCGCGCGCGACCTCATCCGGGGCCGCCCC
>JBFJWU010000516.1:0-2451 GCA_041623475.1 bacterium
CTGATTCTGGTCGAGCGACTGAACCTGGTTGAACTTCGCGGCCGTGTCGAACTGGCCTGGAAGCGGGCTGACCCGGATTTGCGGGCCGCTGCCCTGAATGTACTGGCTCGGTTTCGACTTGAATACGCCCAGCACTACCTGTCGATGGCCCTGTCCGACGAAAGCGAGACAGTACGGGTTACGGCAGCCGAGATACTTGCCGATATTGCCGACGAAAATTACGAAAAGGAGATCCGGGCCCTGGCCAGGGATCGCAACCCCTGGATCCGTGCGGAAGCGCTCCGAACCATGCTCCGACTGCAGGGTGACCGCAGTATTCCGCAATTGCTGGATGGTCTGAATGATGACGATGTCGTTCGGATGCAGGCCATCAGGGGCCTGCGCAATCTGCAGAAATCGGAGTTTGCCCCGCTTCTAAGGCCACTGATGATCGGCCAGTCAATCGATGTTGCTGCGGAAGCGGTCCGTTTCATGCAGGTCACCGGTGTACGACCTGAGCCGGAAGACACCAGCCTGTTGACCCACGAGCACTGGCGGATCAGGCTGGAAGCGATCTTATGGTTCAGCAGGTTCCCGGAAGAACGTGATCGGGTTCAGGACCTGCTGGTCACCGAAGAAGATACCGATATCCGCTCGATCGGACTGCAGGGACTGATTCGGTGAGCGAAGAAGTAGCCACACGCGACCAGCGGTCTCGCATCTGGTTTCGGGCGATCTCGGACCATATTTACGATACCGCTGGAATTCATTTACACACCGACAATCGCTCAATCTACGAACGTCGCGTCGCCGAGTTGGCAGGGAACCTCGATATGGCCCATTTGCGGGACTATTACATGCGGCTCCGTTATCATCCCAACGCCGCGGCCTATACACGCAAACTGATTGAAGCGATAACAACCGGTGAAACATATTTCTATCGCGAATCGAACCAACTCAACCTCTTTTTCGACAAATACCTGGACCAACTTCGAACTGACATCGCTGGAACCAGCGAACGACTTCGCATCTGGAGTGCCGGTTGTTCGACCGGGGAAGAACCTTACACCCTGGCCATGATGGCTATTAACAAGGGCCTGGGACGAGATGAAGTCTCGGTGTTAGGCGGTGACATCAGCGAGAATGCACTTGCGGTGGCCCGAGGCGGTACGTACCGCGAGAACTCCTTTCGTGTGCTGCCCCCTCACTGGCGTTCCCGTTTCTTCGTAAACACGGATGATGGCCGACATAGTGTTACCGACGAAGTCAGGAAAGTCGTCGAGTTCGCGTCGCTGAATTTGATGGACCCGACGATGTTGGAATTGCTGCCCGCACCCCACGCTGTCTTCTGCCGGAATGTACTGATCTATTTTGACCGCGTCTCAAAAGCGCGGGCTATTCGCAATCTCTACAATCGAATGGCTCCAGGAGGGATCCTCTTTTTGGGCCACGCCGAAAGCCTGATTCATCTGGATCATGATTTTACGGTTGAACAGACTGCAGGTGAACTGATCTACAGGAAGCCGGTCCTGTGACGGCGGCACCTCACATCATGATCATCGACGACTCGGCCTACTCTCGCCGGGCATTGAAACAAATGGTCGAAGAGCTGATGCCCGAAGCTCGTTTTTCGTTTGCTTCGGCTGGAGACGAAGGACTCCAGATGGTCCTGACCGAACCCCCGGACCTGCTGTTCCTGGACCTGGAAATGCCGCGGATGGATGGGTTTACGTTTCTCCGGATCTTGATGGCGCGAAACCCATTGCCGGTAATCGTAATCAGTGCCCTGAACGACGAACAGAACATCCTCAAGGCATTGGAATTAGGGGCGTTGGATTTTGTCGGCAAGCCGACGCAGCAGACCAGTACCCGGATTTACGAAATCCGGGACGAACTCGGCGACAAGCTGACCCTGATTAACTCGACGCACCTGCGCCAGCGCGAAGTCAAGGCGGTAGAGACGATTCCAAGGCCGGCCCCAGAGAAACTGGTGCCCGCTGTCCACCGTGAACCGTCACATCTGATTGCGATCGGGGCCAGCACTGGCGGTCCCGGGACAATTTCGCGAATCATCGAGAACATCCAGATCCAGCCGTGGGCGTCAATCGTCATCATTCAGCATATGCCTGCCGGATTCACGTCGGCGTTTGCGGATCGTTTGAATCGGACAAACCCATTCCCGGTAAAAGAGATCCGGAATCTTGACCGGATCGAATCCCAGACCGTGTACGTTTGTCCCGGCGGCGCGAATGTCGGTGTCGCCAAGGGTCGGGACCTGCGTTTTGAATATGTGCCGGCCAGGGACCAGGACCGTTACGAGCCAAGTATCGATTTGCTGTTCGAAACCGCTGCACCCATTTTTCGCGCCAACTGCCTGGGGATCATCCTTACCGGAATGGGCAGTGACGGAACCGTCGGGGCCCGGTCGATCCGCGAACACGGGGGCACGGTCGTCGCCGAAGACCCGACAAC
>JBFJWU010000517.1:0-2446 GCA_041623475.1 bacterium
CAGGCCGGGAAAGGCGCCGAGATGGGCGCAGTTCTGGGCGGAGCCGGATCGCAGACGCTTTTTGGCAGCAGTGGTTCGGGCAACTTCCTGTCCAAGCTGACAGTCTACGCCGCGGTCATTTTTATGGTGACCAGTATCGGCTTGACGCTAATCCAGAACGAGAACCGGGTCACCAGCGTCATGGACGACGTGCCGGTCCCGGAAACTGTACCGTTGGCCACAACCGACACAACTGAAATGGATCCGGGTTCGGAACCGTTGGAACCGTTGCCAGCAGCCGGGGATCAGGACGACACTGACCAGATCGGCGACGCTGAAGAATCCGCAGAGCCTGAAATGGCACCCGCAGACCAAGGAGCCCCGCAGTGACCGCAAAGATTGCAATCAACGGATTTGGCCGAATCGGGCGGACCATGTTCCGCCAGTACCTGAAGAATCCTGGAAATGTACAGGTTGTCGCGATCAACGACCTGGCACCTGCAGAAACTCTGGCGCACCTGCTGGAGTTTGATTCCGTTCATGGTCGCCTGGATGCACAGATCAGCCTGGACGGGGACAACCTGGTCGTCAACGGTCAAAAAATTCGCCTGGTGGCCCAGCCCGACGTATCGGCCCTGCCCTGGGGCGAACTGGGTATTGACGTCGTCGCAGAATGCACAGGCATTTTCAGGTCACGGGACAAAGCCGGCAAGCACCTGGAGGCAGGCGCCAGGCGCGTTGTCATCAGTGCCCCCGGACAGGACGTCGACCACACAGTCTGCATTGGCATCAACGCAGACACCTACGACCCCGATCAACATCAGATCATCTCCAATGCCAGTTGCACGACCAACTGCCTGGCACCGATGGCCAAAGTCGTCCACGAAAACTTTGGCATTGAATCCGGACTGATGACCACGATTCACAGTTACACCAGTGACCAGCGGATTATGGACCTGCCACATTCGGACCTGCATCGAGCACGTGCAGCTGCGTTGAACATGATCCCGACCAGCACCGGGGCCGCCAAGGCCATTGGCCTGGTCCTGCCAGAGTTGAACGGCAAGCTGCATGGCATCGCAGTGCGGGTTCCGACGCCAAACGTCAGCCTCGTCGACATCGTGCTGCGCACCGAGAAAGCGGTGACCGTGGAAGCGGTCAACCAGGCCATGAAGGCCGCCGCGGACGGGCCGCTGAAGGGTGTCCTGGCGTACAACGATCGCAAGCTGGTCAGTTGCGACTTCAACGGCGATCCGCACAGTTGCACCTTTGATGCGACCCAGACTTCGGTCATTGACGATCACAACCTGAAGGTTCTCGGCTGGTACGACAACGAGACCGGGTACAGTACCCGACTGCTGGAATTGCTGGCGCTCGTCGGCGGGAACGCCTGAGGATGGCGCTGCGCTCGATCGATGAAATTGATATTGAAGGCCGGCGGATCCTGATTCGTGTGGACTTTAACGTCCCGATTCGCGATGGGAAAATCACAGACAAGGAGCGGATCCAGGCGGCGTTGCCAACGCTCAAAAACGCGCTGAATCGGAACGCCCATGTAATCCTGGCATCGCACCTGGGTCGCCCGAACGGCGAGGTCGACAAAGACCTCAGCCTCAAACCGATTGCCCGCGAACTGTCCAACACGCTGCGGCGACCGATTATCATGGCCCCCGGCATAACCGGCCCTGCTGTAGAGGCCATGGTTGAGCGAGTCGGGCCCAGTGAATTGTTGATGCTCGAAAACCTCCGGTTTTCCCCGGGAGAGGAAGCCAACGACGACGAATTTGGCCGCAAACTGGCCAGTTACGCCCACGTCTATATTAATGACGCATTTGGCGTCTGCCACCGTGCCCACGCCAGCGTCGACGCCATTACCCGGCATATTAACGACCGTGGTGCAGGATTCCTGTTACTGAAAGAAGTCGAATATCTCCGCAACAAGCTGCTGCACCCTACCAAACCGTTCGTCCTGATGTTTGGCGGTGCCAAGGTTGACGAAAAAATACCGGCGATCCGAGCCCTGCTGGATCGGGCGACAACTGTCGTAATAGGTGGTGCTATGGCCTACAGTTTCCTGGCGGCCAAGAACAAGAAGACAGGAAAGAGCCTAGTTGCGTCCAAGGACAAGATTAAGGATTGCCGGGAAATCCTGGACGAAGCCGAGAAGAAAGGCGTAGAAATTATCCTGCCCGAAGACCACATTTGTGCAAAACGGTTGAGCAAGTCATCTCGCCAGGTTCACGTCGACAAACAGTCAATCCCGGCCGACCTGATGGCGCTGGATATCGGTCCCGCGACAATCGAAAAGATCTGCGACGCCGTTGACCGGGCCCGAACAGTGGTCTGGAACGGGCCTATGGGCGCATTCGAATATGATTCCTTTGCCAAAGGTACGATCGCCGTGGCCCGCGCGGTCGCGGCAAACCGAGGCCTGACAATTGTCGGCGGCGGTGACACCATTGCCGCC
>JBFJWU010000518.1:0-2443 GCA_041623475.1 bacterium
CCCTGGTCGACCACTGCCCGTACAATTCCATCCTGGCGAGCGAGGACCCGTTCGATCACCCACACACAAGCCGCGCAGTGGATGGCTGGCAGGAATAACTGAACCTGCACCAGGCCGTCTGCTGTCGTCGTTGCATAACGTTGCCCGAACTCTGGATCATCGAACTCGCTGAACGAGCGACCGGTCGGTTGAACGGGGGTTTCCCGCGCATCAAAGCGTTCCCGCATCTTCTGCCAGGTCTGGCCGTCCAGGTCACCGAGGATCTCCCATGCGGCTCGACAGCCGGGGCAGCAAAAATCGTCTGCCGCACCGTGCCGGACGGGCGTGCCGCAATGGCGGCACGGATCCTGAAATGAAGCTAGTTGAGCCATCGCGTTGACAAATGCACCGTCTGGTCATCGATAACAGCGTGCACCGTAACCGTCCAGACGCCGGGTTCCAGGCTGATTCCCGGGCTGATCGTCCCATCGTCCAGGATATTGCCTGTTACTGACCGATCGAGGGCGGGATTGTCCGCCCTGTAATAGTCAATCGCCGCTGTTTGTGGCCGGATAATCGAACCGTCGCCGGTCATGATCGATATCCGGCTTCCTGACTCGATTTTCAGTGCGAAACGGGAAGCCTGGTGTCCGGCAGCAACCAGGCGGTCGTAGTCCAACCCCTCCTGGTAGTACCGTTCACTGACCAGGTCGATCTTGTGGTCCCTGGCAAGCCACGCGAACAAAACGTTGACAAGCACCACGGACGTGAGCCCCAGGACAATGGCCGCACCCCAGATCCGGCCGGCGCGGCGGGCTTCGGGCGAAATGTCCGGATGGTCAGTCATGGGGCCCTCCTGGCAGGATTACGGTTGCGGCAATCTTCTGGATCCGACCGGTCTGCTGGTCGGTCAGGACAATCTGTACGGGTTGTTCCGTCCGCGTCCGTTCCCGGTCCGGAGGTGCGACAACAAACAGTTCGATCGGGGTCAGCCGGCCCGGCATTGCAACAGCCGGGTTTGTCGGTGTCACGAGCCTCCAGCCATCCGGGGCGTCCAGCGACAATGCCACCGTATGTCCGTTCGTATCCTTGTTGGCGATATTGACACGGAAATGATTGGCAATCTCACCCGACGGGGTCGCCCGCCAGGGGGCACCGGGTGGTCGGGTCAGCGAGGCATCAATGATTCGCCGATTTCCCAACTGGACCACAAAAATGGTTGCGATCAGGACCAGCAGGAGCGCGTAAAGAATCGTTCGCGGCCGGACCAGTTTTTCCCGTTCCCCATTCAGTTCTTTGTCCGAGGCATAGCGGATCAGGCCGGTTGGACGTCCGACCTTGGCCATGACGCTGTCGCACGCGTCGACGCAAAGGGCGCAGTGAATGCATTCCAGTTGCAGGCCATCCCGGATGTCAATTCCCTGCGGACAGACCAGCACACACTTGCTGCAAGCGACGCAGTCGCCGGCCGGTTGTGCGCCCGCATCATCCCGCCGAATCGGTCGCCGGGGTTCGCCACGGTCCCGGTCGTAGGCAACGATCAGGCTGTCCCGGTCCAGCAGCGCTGACTGGAAACGGGCGTAGGGGCACAGGTAGTTACAGAATTGCTCGCGCAGGAAAGCGAAGTCAAAGTAAAAAATGGCCGTAAACAATGTCGTAAAGATGATCTGGGTGCGATACTCGGGGCCCGGGTGCAGCAGGCCCCACGCCAGTTCGCGGACATCCATGAAATAGGCAAGAAAGATATGGGCGACAACCGTCGACGCCAGCAGGAACATGCCGTGCTTGGCAATCTTGCGGGTGGCTTTGTCGAGGTCCAGGGGGCGTTTGTCCAGACGGATCTGCTGGTTTCTGTCACCTTCGATCCACCGTTCGATCCGCAGGAAGATGTTGTGCAGAAAGACCGTCTGCGGGCAGGCATAGCCACACCAGACCCGTCCGGCAACCGCTGTAAACAGGACAATGCCAAGAAAAACAAGGAGGACGATAAAAACAGTCAGCCAGATATCCTCGGGCCAGAATATGTGACCAAAGAGGATGAACCGCCGGTTTCCGATATCCAGAAGAATCGCTGGCATTTCGCCGATACGCAGGAACGGGATGATCATCATGATTCCGATCAGGACCCAGGCAAGACGTTGTCGCCACGTATGAAACCGGCCGGATATCCTTTGCGGATAGACCCAGTTCCGACTGTCGACATCCGGCAGCAACTGGTCGATGATGGCCGACAGGCGGTTCATCAGAGGGACATAGTTACTGTTCAGTCAGGGATATGACGTATGTGGATACCTGCAGGACTTTCTGCTGGCCCATATGTCCCCACGGTGGCATTCCCGCTGCGGGAACACCGTTGGTCACCACCGAAACAACGTCTTCGAGGCTGCCGGTGCCATTATTCCACTCGTCATCGACCAGGCTGGGACCGATCAGCCCCTCTCCGGCGGCGCCGTGGCACGATGCG
>JBFJWU010000519.1:0-2441 GCA_041623475.1 bacterium
GCGGTACTGAATCTGGTCAGGATCCGCGACCAGGTGGAACCGGACGTCTTCACGACCCGCAAACTCACGCACGCTGTCGTCAGGGGAATCCACAAAAACAATCACCTGCGCGCCCGCCTGTTCGAATTCGCCGAAACGCTGCCGTAGCTGTGCAATTTCGTACTTACAGATCGGGCAACCCAGATGCCGCAGAAAGATCAGAACGACGCGATCGCCGCCAAACTGGCTGAGCGTAACCGTCTCGCCGGCCCCGGTGGTTATCGAAAAATCTGGCGCCGATTCGCCGACGACAGGTGGGGTTGTCATAATGCGAACCGATCACCCTGGACCGGGTTCATCCTCTCCAGCCGTCGGGACACCCTGCGAAACTCGCGAATCATCTTCAGGGGTCCCTGTCGACCCGCGAATGCAAGCCCCACGGTTACGACCGGTGCAACAACCGAAAAGCCGGCAACCACAACCAATTCATCAACAACAGATTGATCGGGATAACCTGTCCCACTGACCCGGTCCAGAAACGAATCAACGGTATTTCCTGACAGGTTCATCCACGTCATTACCCTGGCGATCAACTCAACATCAGCAGCAAACTGCTCGCCATACCGTTCTGCAAAGCCCCGCCGAAGGCCAGTGGAATCTGCGAACCCGTCGCTGGCAATGGCCCGGGCAAAGGCTGTAGTTTCAGCGTAATCCTGTTGGGAAAGGCTTGTAGCTGAATTGTTGATGCCTGCATCATCGGTCAAGTTCTGGCCCCATTGGCTGTGCGTATAGACGCAATACCGGCACCGATTCACCTCGGCGACTGCAACCATGATCTGCTCGCGCAGGACCGGATCGAAGTTGCTACCCAGCCAGATCGACGCAACGCGCTGGTACCGGGCAACAATGTAGCCCAGCGCCTGCGCCATCGGTCCGATCTGCCAGGTTCGTTTTTGCCGCAATAATTCCGGATTTCGTCCGCGCATGGGTCCCAGCCTAGCAGAGCCAATCCCGGATTCCAAGGCCGAAGCGCAATAATGGGTCAGACCAAACGCCGGGCGACGCAACGACCGTGCAGCCAACGTGCAGGAATCGGCTGCAGACGCTAGTTTGTAGTCCGAACCAATGAAACTAGATCGACGAAAACAGCAACGCCTGGACCTGACCGCAGTAGTCCGTGTCAGTTCCCGCGCCATCGAAGAGTCCTTTGAATCGGAAGCAAAGGATTTGTCCATGGACGGCATGCAGATTGAAACATCGCGTCCGATGGACAAGGGGCAATCCGTTCGCCTGGAACTGCTGACGGACAAGGCGTTTTCCCGGTTCACCGTCAACGGCACTGTCCGCTGGTGCAAACCAGAAGGTACCGACCCGGAATCTTATTCGGTCGGGTTGAAGTTCGAAGACCTCGGTACCGGTGCCCGCACGCTGCTGACAGAATTGATTGATATTATCGAACGGCGGCGGGAACAGCGTTTTCGCGTCAGCACACGGCTCGCCGGCTTCCAGAAATCCGAAGATCCCGAGCATGCTGCTGACCAGATCAATGCCCGTGGCCTGGATCTGTCGCTAACTGGTATCCGGATGGAAGCAGATCGGCAGCTGGAATCCGGGCAACAACTTCATCTGGAGTTTCGCCTTAAATCCGGCCACCGAATTACGGGAACTGATGTAAAAATCCAATGGTGTGAGCCAAAGGATGATGGAACCTATCTCGTTGGCGCAAAGTTCGTCGATCTGGATCCCGAAGCCCGGGCATTCATTGACAAGGCAATACGCGCCGGCGGGTCAATGGTTGTATTTTCTTGAGGGACAACCGCGTCTTTCCGCGGGTGGACCTGGACGGTCACAAACTACGCGTACAAACATCATCGCTGGCAACGTTTCTTGACGCATATGCTGCCAACATCAGCACCGCAGGGATGTTTGTTCCCGCCGAATTCACATATCCGGAGGGCAGCGAATTCGATTTTGTTTTCATCCTCGGAGACGAGGAACGATTCGAGGGAACCGGGCGGATCGCCTGGATCAAACCGGAAACAGAATCGTCTCCTGGTGGGATGGGAATCGAGTTTGTCCGACTGACACCGACCGCACGCGTTCTGGTCGACCAGATAGTCGCCACCCACATCCGCGAAAAAACCGGCTTCGATCCAGACACGTTTGGCCAACCGTGATATTCCGCAGACTTCTGCCCGGCGCAGGCATCGCACTGGCTGCCACAGTCCTGCTGCTGGCGGGCCTGTTCCAATGGATGTCGACATCGCCGCTGCAACCGGGCCAGACCAGTCACGCCCCCATAGAATGGACCGTTGCCAAGGCATCGCATTCCGCGCCGCTGACCGAGATCACGATCATCAGCTGGAATATCGCCTATGGATACGGTGTCGGTTCCGACGGTGTCGGATATGAACCCCATCCAATGCAGGAGTACGACCATCGCATCCAGCGCATGGCCGACC
>JBFJWU010000520.1:0-2405 GCA_041623475.1 bacterium
GCGATAAAGGTCGGCGTAATGCTCAGCAGGACCGCCTCCAGGATTGAGCAAAGAAACGAAAACACAAGCGCGATCATCAGGAACGCGACTAGTGACAGATAGGCAGGATCCACTGGATTATCCTTTGCGTGGTTCGGGGTATGTACCGAGGCAGCAATCTACATAGTAGGCAAAACCGGCCCGGCGAGGCACGGCAACCGTCGAAAAATCAACCGTTCGCTCAAGCCCAGCATATTGGCGGACCGCCAGAGATCAGATACTTCGACATACATTTACAGGATTCCTCCTGTAAATGTCGCGGTTCGAGCGCTGGGGTCCAGTTGATGCCTGCCGTTTCGACAGCGATCTACCGGACAGGATATAACGCAGTTGATCTCCACGAAAGATACTCGTAAGGGGGCCGAATCCGGACGGTGTGGACGTTGCCGAATGCCCGGTATTCCCGTCGCAGGCCATTGCCGATGGACGAAAAAACTAACTCGATGAATCTCATCTAAAATGGCTCCGTGACAATCGACCCTACA
This sequence comes from bacterium, assembly GCA_041623475.1. Taxonomy (GTDB): domain Bacteria; phylum J088; class J088; order J088; family J088; genus JBFJWU01. The sequence goes on from JBFJWU010000520.1 coordinate 525, forward strand.
TTTGGCCCGCACGGCGCCCGATCGGGTGCGGCCTCCGGGCCAAATCCTTATCTTGCTACTATTGCAGCACTATTGCTGATCATTGTGGTTATATTCGGATCACTCTGGTTCCTGGCAGCCAGGGTAGCCGAGCGGGCTGCGTACAGCGACGCGGCAAATCTGGCACAAACGTTGTCGACATTTCGATCTGTATACACGACCGAGGTCGTGGCGCCCTTGGTCGACCAGGGGCTTTCCGCCATTCACGACTACCACGGCAAACCTGGCGTACTGCCCCTGCCCGCAACAATGACGTTGTTAATTGGGCAACAGATATCTGGAGACAACCGACAAGACACTACGGTCAAGCTATACAGCCCCTACCCGTTCCCATGGCGGGTCGACGAAGGGGGACTTCGCGACGATTTCGCCCACGCAGCCTGGGATGCGTTGAATAATAGCGGACTGGACAGTTACTTCCGGGTCGAACACCAGCAGGATGGTAGTTCGCTGGCCCGCTTTGCCCTGGCAGATCGAATGAATGATTCATGCATCAGCTGCCACAACACGCACCCGGACACGCCCCGGCGGGACTGGACGGCCGGACAACTGCGTGGCGTCCTGGAAGTTTCCCGCCCGGTTGGAGGACTGTTGAAAAGTGCCAGGTCCGAATTCCAGACCTCGGCGATTGCCATCTTTATTGCCATCGCGTTGATTGCAGGCTTGTTGATCCTTTACATCCGCAAGAACCACTTGTATCAGAAGAAAATGGCGTCGGATTTCCTCCAATTGCGAAAGCGCAACAACGACATTGAAAACATTTCTTTTGCTCTGTCCCACACATTGAAGACACCTGTTCGCGGGATCAGCGGCCTTGCGGACATCATCGAAGAAGACCTGACCAACGCGCCGGACCAGGTACTGGACAACCTTGCCAGCATCAAGGAACGCACCACCTATTTGTGGAACCGGCTGGACAGCTTGAATGAATACCTGAAAGCAGACCAGAGTGCCGCCGCATCCAGTACCGTGGATTTCAACGAGTTTATCAACAGTTTGTGTAAGCAGAACAATGTTCCCTCCAGGTTCAGGATTGAACTGCCCCCAGAGTCGCCGAAGATCATGATCAACCCGGGATTCCTGGGTTCGGTGCTCAGTGTATTGATCAATAACGCAGTTGATCATCACGACCGGGAACGAGGGACCATCCGGGTTCTTGCAACCGACGCCGGAGCTGAATACCGAATCTCGGTCAGCGACGACGGGCCCGGGATCAACGCCATGTTCAGGGAGCGGGTGTTCGAAATCTTTGAAACCCTGGACACCAGCTCATTTGGAAACAGGGGCTTGGGACTGACGATCTGCCGCAAGATAATTGAGGCTAATGGCGGACAAATCTGGCTTGAATCTGAACCTGGCGCCGGGACAACGGTCTATTTTTCGGTTCCCAAGAACAGGTAAAGACCGACCCGGCTTGGTACCCGCCTAAGGCGCCAGCAGATTGGCCAGCCGGCTGTTTGCGGCATCGGTCCGCACTGGCGCCAGGCGCTTGAACCAGTCGCCGATGTGCGCCTCCAGTCCGACCAGGACGCGCTGCTGGTTGCGCTGGATCGCCCGGACGATCAGGCGGGCCGCCTTGTCAGGCGAGCGACCAAACCTTTCGAACAGATCGGCGCCTTTGCTGTGTTGGGCCTTCAGTGCATCCGAGGTCACCCGCGCATCGCGGGCAATTGATGTCGAGATGAACCCTGGATGGACCACAGTCACACCAATATTCATGGGCGCCAGTTCGGGACGAATCGATTCACTGAACCCGCGGACCGCAAATTTGGTCGTGCAGTACGACACCATCCCCGCCACAGGCAGGATACCGGCCAGGCTGGAGATATTGACGATGTGGCC
>JBFJWU010000521.1:0-2392 GCA_041623475.1 bacterium
GGTGCCGGCCGGATCTGGAACTCAAAGCCACTGGCGTCATGGGTTCCGACAAGGTTGACGCGGGGAAACCAGCGGCCGGTCCGGGGTGTCGCGGCCAGGCAGGCGTTGAATGCCTGGTCTGCCTGTGTACCGGATCGCGTGCCGGGCAGGTTATCCACTGCCTGGACAAACCGGGCGCGGTGCCGGTCAATTGCAATGGCGCAGCCATCGTCAACGATAAAGGAATCGGCCACCAGAACCGGGGAGTCACCCGGCGGGCATTCCGAAAATGTGTTTCCTGGCAACGGTTTAAACGTGTATACCTCAGATCCGGGATTATTGGCATGGCGTACAGGACTGGTTTTGCGGATTGATTCCAGGTATTCCAGGGCTGGATCGCTGTCGGCGACGATCCCACCGCCGGTGCCATACGACAGACGGTCAGCGGCCAGCCAGGCCGTCCGGATCAATACCGAAAACAGCGCGTTGCCATTCGGGTCAATCCAGCCCAGGGTGCCGGTATAGGGCCCACGGGGCGATGGTTCAATCTGGCCAATCAGCTGGGTCGCCCGTTTCTTGGGCGCACCGGTAATCGATGCGCAGGGCAGGGTCGCCGCCAGCAGGTCGGCAAGTCCGACACCTGGCCGCAGCGTTGCCGAGACGCGCGTCTGGGTGTGGGTCGCATACGGCAGTCGGATCGCATCCATCAGCGCCCCGATCTGGACGCTGCCGACGGTTGCGACACGGCTGAGATCGTTGCGGGTCACGTCGACAATCATCACGTGTTCGGCGGTTTCCTTTTCGCTGGAACGGATCGTACTGCCGTCATCTGTGCCCGACGCGGTGCCCTTGATCGGAAACGATGACACAACGCGGCTGTCTCCATCGACCTGCAGGAACACTTCCGGGGACTGGCTCCACAGATAAAGGTCCGGGTGCAGCACACAACCTGCCATCGGCGGCAGGTTCTCCTGCAGGCATTCGCGAAACGAAACCTGGTCCTGTGGCGCGTGGGTGCGGTAGGTCATGTTCATTTCGTATATTTCACCGGATTCAATCTGGCGACGGGTCTCGGCGATGGCCCGGAAATAGGCGGCTCCGTCGATTTCAGAAACGGTTGGTGCGACCGGCATCGGTAAGGATCCGGGATAGGGTGTCGGGGCTCCGGTTCGCCAGGCGGCAAACTGTGGTATTCCCGGCACGCCGGGCAAGTCACAGTCGATCAACGCGGCGGTGGCTTCAAATGTCATGAACACGACCCACCAGGACTGCGGTTCGGCAGCCAGGTCCCGGGACCACGCGGCAAACTGCGCGGGGACATCGCCTGCAGTGCCAGCACGGAACGCCGGTTCCTGCAACTGGAAAACCAGCCGCTCATCGCCCCCGGAAGGCAGGACAGATACCGGTTCAGGCCACGGATTCAGGGGGGGCATTGTGATAAAATAGCAGACTTTCCCGGGACAACATTGAATTGCATTTTGGCATGGACATCGGGGGGACGCGAGTAAAATTCGCGTGGCGTGAAGATGGATCCGGCAGGATCCGTACCGCCTGGCGCGAGTGCGTTTACCCGGACGATCCGGATCGTTTCGCCCGGGCGCTTCCGGAACAGGTGCCAGCGGCGATCAGGCCAGCCTGGCGCGCCGGACATTTTGCTGTTGCGGTCGCTGGTGCGGTCAGCGGGAACCGCCTGGGCGAAAGCCCGAACCTGCCTGGCTGGCACGGTGTTGATATTGCGGTGCTGTGTGGCGGATCAGCGACGACATTGGTCGTTAACGATGCAACGGCCGCCGCGGCAGGAGTGTTGGAAACCGGCCAGGCCGGGAACGGTTTGAATACAGTGGTCGTCACATTGGGTACGGGTGTCGGTGGTGCCTGGGTCCGGGACAATGGCGTTTACAGCACAGACCAGGACAGTGATTTTGAAATTGGACATTGCATTATCCAGCGTGGCGGACGCCGCTGTCGCTGTGGACGACGGGGTTGTGTCGAGGCCTATGCAGGCGGTCGGGCAATGACGCGCGCGATGCGACGTCGTTCCGGCCAACTGGTGCCGGTCGAGGACCTGCTGGCAATGGCCGACCACGGTAACAAGGCTGCCGCGACCGTTATCGACGAGGCGATCGCTGCCCTGGCGACGGTATTCGGCAACCTGGCCAGCCTGCTGGGCACCCGCCGGTTTGTCCTGGCAGGGGGCATCTCGGCTGCGGGGGCGCGCTTGTCCCGGCCAGTCCAGAACCAGGCCAGGGAACTGGCGTTCGGGGATGCCCGCACGTTGGCCGTCACCTGCGCCAGTCGCAGCGGGGTCCTGGGGGCGATCGGTGCCCTGCGTGTCGCCGAGCTTGGCCGTGTCCCATGAATGACCGTTCCCGCATCCGCAATTTCAGCATCATTGCCCACATCGACCACGGCA
>JBFJWU010000522.1:0-2387 GCA_041623475.1 bacterium
CACCGTCCAGCGCCTGACCGGCGAACTGGGCATTATGACCTGCCCCAGCGGCACCGCCGCCCTGAACGCGGCCATCGAACATTCCCAAACCGCCGGACAGGGCGTATTTGTAGTCATTTTTCCCGATCACGGGACCCGCTACCTGACCACGCGGGTCTGGCAAAGCGAACAACGAAACGGAGGCGGCATATGATCCTGTATGACAAAATTCGCATTCCCCGCGAGCTTCACAAGCAGATGCAGGCCCACCTGGAACCGTCTTATCCACACGAGGGCTGTGGTATTATGATCGGGTCGAAAAGCGGTAAAACAGTGGATTTAACGCGGGTTGTCGGTGCCGAGAACCAGAACAAGGAACGAGGCCACGATCGCTTCGAAATCGACCCGCTCTTCTATTTCCAGACCGAAAAAGCGCTGACCGATGGCGAACACGTCCTGGGCTTTTTTCACAGCCACCCGGACTGTCCCGAAGTCGCCAGCGAAACAGATCGGACATTCGCGCTGAATTGGCCGGATTTCGTCTGGGTCATCTACCGCGTCGACCAGGGCACGGCGTCCAGCGTACGGTCGTGGATCCTGGATGACGAGACAGACCAATGGTCAGAAATGATCGTTGAATTTACAGACTGAACCAGACTTTTATTTGAACCCCCATTGTCAGGAAGGACAAGAGGACCAATGATTGAGCCACATGGCGGAAAGCTGACCCCCCGGGCCGTAGACGCGGAAACTGCAAAATCACTGCAGGACAAGTACGCAGACGCCCCCGTAGTTGAAATTACTGAAAACACGTTTGCCGACGTGGAAATGCTGTCGGTTGGTGCAATGGCACCGCTCGAAGGCTTTGTCGGCAAGGCCGATTACGATTCGATTATCGAAAATACGCGCCTGGCCAACGGCCTGGTCTGGCCCTTCCCGATCTGCCTGGGCATCGACCGCGATACGGCTGCCAAAGCCGAATCAGCCGGTGCCGTCAAGCTGCTGTTCGAAGGCGACATCATCGCCATCGTCGAGGCCGAGGACATCTACGAACCGGACATCGAAAAAGAATGCCAGGCCGTATTCCGGACCACCGACGATGCCCACCCCGGCGTCAAGGTCGTCAAGGAAATGCCGGAAATGCGCATCGGCGGCAAGATCCACGTCTTTGACCTGCCCGAGCAGCTGTACAAGGAACACCGCCTGACCCCGGCCCAGACCCGTGCCGAGTTCGAAAAGCGCGGCTGGAAGACCGCCGTGGCGTTCCAGACCCGTAACCCGATCCACCGGGCCCACGAATACCTGACCAAAGTCGCCCTGGAAGGCGTCGACGGCCTGATGATCCACCCGCTGGTGGGTGCCACCAAGCCCGGCGACATCCCCGCGGACATCCGCGTCCAGTGCTATCAGATCATGATGGACAAGTACTACAACCCCGAACGCGTCATCCTGGCGATGTTCCCGGCAGCCATGCGATACAGCGGCCCCAAAGAAGCCATCTTCCACGCCCTGGCCCGCAAAAACTACGGTTGCAGCCACTTCATCGTCGGCCGCGACCACGCCGGTGTCGGTGACTACTACGGCACCTACGACGCCCAGGACATTTTTGACGAATTCACGCCCGAAGAAATCGGCATCACGATCCTCAAATTCGAGCACAGCTTTTACTGCACCCGCACCAAGCAGATGGCCACCGCCAAGACGACCGCATCCAGCCCCGAGGAACGCGTCTTCCTGAGCGGCACCAAGGTCCGCGAAATGCTGGGCAACGGCGAACGCCCCCCCGAGGAGTTCACCCGCCCCGAAGTCGCCGACCTGCTGATCAAGGCCTACGCTGGCAGCTAAGCAGTGAACAACAAGACGAACGCCAAAAGGGCCGGATCAAACGATCCGGCCCTTTTTTTTGATTTCCCGTGAAATCGACTGACTTTCCACTTATTACACTACGCGGTATAATGGGTTAATGATAGAAGGGTTTGCCGATACCGAATCCAGGCAGATATTCGACGGGACTCAGACGAAGAAAGCCCTGAAACGGCTGCATTCGGATTATTGGCCAAAGGCACAAAGGCTTATGGACCAATTGAATCGTATTACTGAACTGAGACAGATGGACGTTCCACCTGGTAATCGCCTCCACAAATTGAAAGGGAACCGATCCGGTCAATGGGCCGTCTGGATTAACTCCTCACATCGCTTGGTTTTCAATTGGGACGGCCACAATGCCAACAACGTTGAAATTGTTGATTGTCATGATGAATAACAAGAAGCGCGAACACAAAGGATGCCTGTGATGCTACCTAAGAACCGTCCCCCAACCCACCCGGGAACCATGTTGGCCCTGGAATTCCTGGAACCGCTGGATATATCCCAATCCGAATTTGCAAGACGGCTAGGCTTGTCATCGC
>JBFJWU010000523.1:0-2377 GCA_041623475.1 bacterium
ATCCACTGGACGGCGCTGGCGGATGAAGTCGATGCCGCGGCAAAGGAACGCCTGCGTCAGCTGGCATCGCTGCCCCCGGCGACCCGGGCCGCCCTCGACGAGGACGCGTTGCGGAGCGAACTGCGCCTGGTTCGAACGCAGTTCGACGATATTGAAAAGCGGCGCGCCTGGATCCAGAAGGCGGTTGATAAGACCCAGCGAGAAGGTGGTGCGATGCTGCTGGTGGACCAGGCAATCACCGAGTTGTCCATGCGCGGGGACATGGAACAGGCAACGCGGTTGGCCCAACGGATCCTGGGGGTGGCCTGGGATATCCCGGCGGCGATGGCCGCAGGGTCGTATGTGCTGTGGTTTGCCGCACGGAAGACCGGTGACAGTCGCGAGGCACGCGCCAACCAGCGTCGTTTGGAAAACCTGCTGGAGACCCACAAGAACACAGCAGAGGTTTTTTTGTACGGGGCGTACTATCTGGCCGACAGTGGCCATGCCGACCAGGCCAGGACGCTGGCCCGCAAGGCCCTGGCCATCAATCCGTACCTGAAGGAAGCCCGCAAGCTGGCAGGCAAGTGAATGCCGCCTACGGACAGGGTGCCTGACTGGTAACGGGCGCCGGAACCACCGGTGTCCGGCCATCAAACCAGGTTCGGAAAAAACAGCCGAACTGATGCTTGGGCCCATCCAGCTGATAGCTGACGTGGTGGCCATCGAGAACGCCATCCTCGCGGAACTGAACCACCAGCGCGGTCAGGTCCTGACCATCGACCTGCAGGTTGCCCGACACTGGATACGTCAGTGGATTTGCGCCGTTGCGATCCATCAGGCGATGCAGTGATGAACTGACGGTTGGTCCGGCGACCTCAACACCCAGGGGACCCATCAAGGCATCGATGGACGGCGGTTGGAAGAACCCGTCCAGATAGCCTGCCGGAGCGTAGATGTGCTTTGCGCCGACACCAGGCAACGGGCGCCTGGCAACGCGACTGGCCATGGCCACGGGGTCAACCGGCTCAAAGGCCATCTGGACCAGCATGCCCACTGGATCCAGCAGGTCCATCGGATCCGATTCATTGGCCTGGGTGAACAGCCGCAGGATGACCTCGCCGGGAATGATCGTGCTGGTGGTCAACATGATCGCGTACAGCCCGCCAGCCCCTGACGGGACAGTAGCCCCGACCATTGGCTCCACGGCGGACCACAGTCCCAGTTCAATGGCACCCAGGGACTGGCCCATCGCACCAATTCGCGCTTCATCAAACCGGATGGCGCCGACCGCTGATGCCGACGGGTCGGTCCCGGGGCACAGGGACGGATCCAGGTTGGCGGCCACTAATGCCCGCAGGAACAGCGCCTGCTCCAGGACCCCCTGGCGGAAGTTGTCCCGCAATGCCCTCGGATAAAAGAAATTGTAGATGCCCCAGCCCAGAGCCTGGGGTGAACGCTGGGGGTTGATCGGCAACGCAGATCCGGCTGTTGCCATTCCCCTGAGGGCCAGTTCATATCCGGTTCCACGATTTCGTGTGGTCCGAAAGCCAGCAGCCCGGGCCGCCCGTTCGTCGTTGGGCGGCGGCGATGGACCGCGGTCAATGACCTGGGTACTGTAGCCGCTGGTTCCATGAATGAATACGACCAGCGGCCAGCCGTCGGCGGGCATCACCCCTTTGGGGATGACAATTGCGATGGGAATCGCTTCGGATCGCTGCTCGACCAGCGCCCCCTGACCATCCAGGGCCCAGGCGCCGCCACCCAGGAAGTACGGTGGCGTGCCCTGCTGGAACTGGGGCAGTGGCAACCGGCCCTCGACCAGGCAGAATTCCGGCTCGTCCCGTGTTAACTGCAGTTCGGTAAAACGCGGTGCATCGTAGCGCTGGACGATGTTGTCCAGGTAGTTGGCCAGGTCGGCCGCCGGGTCATCGGTTGTAAAGACCTGGACAAATGCCGGTGACCGGGAATAACCGAGGTCCTCCAGGTCGGCCAGCGCCTGCGAGATAACACCTCGGGCGCGTTTGCCAAGCGCCCCGGTCGGCGTGCGCCCGGCCAGGATTTCGCCCAACCCAGCCGGCGGGGCGACCCCGGCACCGTGTTCAATCAGGAAAACGTAACGGCTGCCGGGTTCCAGCGCAAAGCCGGTATCGGGAACGATCCGAAGCAACTGTCCCGGATGATAGGGGGCCGGCGCGACGGTGTATCGCCAGCGAAAGGGGATCCGCCGACCGCTGGTCGTGCCATCAACGTCCAGTTCAATCAATTTGAGCGTGCTGTCCGGGTGGACTGAGTCCGTCGCGGTCCGGGGCCACGCGGTTCGATCAGGTTCGTGTTCGAACCTGATCGCCAGGCCTGCCGTCAGGCCAGCGCCGGTCCGGGTCTCGGGAATCATTGC
>JBFJWU010000524.1:0-2376 GCA_041623475.1 bacterium
GCCACCACCGCCACCACCACCGCGGCGATCGTGCTGTCCCGGCTTGTCGCTGATGCCCTCGACCTGCAGGACCTCGATGGGACTGCCGACGGTGCGCTCGATATTGCGCAGGGCACCCCGGTCTTCGGACGTAACAAACGTCAACGCGTTACCGTCACGCTCCGCACGGCCGGTCCGGCCGATGCGGTGGGTGTAGGCCTCGCCATTGGCGGGGATGTCAAAGTTGATCACATGGGTCACCTGCGATACGTCAATACCACGGGCCGCAATGTCGGTCGCCACCAGGATGTCAAATTTGCCCCGGCGAAAGCCGTTCATTGCCCGGTCACGTTTGGCCTGGCTCATGTTGCCCTGCAATGCCACGGCACTGTAGCCGTTCTTGTGCAGCTTTTCAGCCACCTTGCGGGCCTGGTGCTTCATGCGTGTGAAAACGATTGTTGAGCCGCTGCCCTGCTCTTCCAGCAGATGTTCCAGCAGGTCCTGTTTGCGGCCCTTCTGCACGTGGTACAGCGCGTGGGATACCGTCTTGGCCGGACCTTTAAAGTCGACTTCGTAGACTTCGGGGTCTTTAAGGATCTCGTTGGCCAGTTTGCGGATATCCGGCGGCATCGTTGCCGAGAACAGCAGGTTCTGGCGCTCGCGCGGCAGTTCCTTGATGATCTTGCGAATGTCCGGCAGGAATCCCATATCAAACATATGGTCTGCCTCGTCCAGGACCAGGATCTTGACCTGTCCCAGGTCCAGGACACCCTGGTTGACCAGGTCCAGCAACCGACCCGGGCACGCGACAATGATATCCGGATTACGCCGGATCGCCTTGACCTGCCCGTGCTGCGACACACCACCGAAAATCGTAATCGACTTCAGTTTGGTGAACTGCGCCAGCATCCGGATCTCGTCATTGATCTGCATCACCAGCTCACGAGTCGGCGCCACAATCAGGGCACGAATACCCCGGTCGGAATCGGTCCACAGCTCGTGCAGCAGTGGCAACGCAAATGCTGCGGTCTTGCCAGTACCGGTCTGGGCCAATCCCAGGACGTCGCGGCCATCCATGACCGCCGAAATAGACGCCTGTTGAATCGGCGTCGGTGTATCAAAACCTGCCTTGCGAACTGCGTCACGCAGTGCCGGGTGCAGGTCAAAAGAATCGAATCCGCTTGCGGATTCATTAGGGGTGGACATACAACTGTCCCTTTCTGAACGCACACGTGTCTTGCACGAACAACGTTCAAATGCTCAAACCATATACAACAGAGATGTGGTCAGAAGTGGTTGGGTCGGCGCGATTTTGCTTGTTGAAAAAGAAGAATCCTGTTGTGCGCCGCAGCCGAACAAAAGAAATAGTCGGCTGTATGTATTGATTAGTGTAACAGGTTCGGGTCGAAGAGTTTTTTGCCACAGAGGCACAGAGGGAATATCCAGGTGAGGGAAAAAGCAACTAAGGAAAGAACAAAGATGTTCCCACCACAGAGAACACGGAGAGCTCGGAGAGGGAGAGGCAGGGAAAAGCAAGAGAAAGCCCGCCGGGCAAGGCATCACCAGCCCCACAGGCGGCATCCATCAGGCGTGATAACTTAACGCTGAAGTTATGCAATCAACAACATTTACCAAGTACGTTTTGCTGGTCGGCATGGTTGCGCTGACGGCGTGTGACGGCATTGACGGACCGGTGTCTCCGCCGGACACCTACGGCCCCTACTCGGTTGGCCATGATGTATTCACCGCCCGCGACGATGCCCGTGACGGCCGCGAAATCCAGGTCGATGTCTGGTATCCGTCAGATACCCTAACGAGCGACGGGGACGAGCCGGCCTATTACCCCGTTATCGGTGGACTGGGGTTCGAATCTGATTTCGCGGTCGATGACCTGCAAATCCGCGCATCGAACAGGCAAACCCTGGTTGTCTTTTCCCATGGCTACAACGCCATCAATATCCAGTCGATTACCCTGGTCGAAACACTGGCCAGCCACGGCTTTGTTGTCGCCGCCCCCGTCCACACCGGCAACGCCCAGGGCACGACCGACAGCACGTTTGACGAGGCGGCTGCCAACCGGGTGCCGGATATTACGCTGACCATTGATACAGTACTGGCGCGCCCGCCCTACCGAAACGTGGTGGATCCCGACCGTATTGGCGTTGTTGGCAACTCGTTTGGTGCAATGACTGCGATCGGCACCGCATCCGGCTGGGCCGGCGCCCCGCCCGACCCGCGGGTTACAGCGATTGCCGCGATTTCTGCCGTCTTCCGCGGGGACCTGCAGGAAACCGAACGCACCAGTGACAATGCCGGGTTTACTGCCGACCAGCTGGCGGCCATCCGGATCCCCGTGATGCTGATGGGCGGCACCCTGGACCAGAATGTGCCGATCGA
>JBFJWU010000525.1:0-2360 GCA_041623475.1 bacterium
CCCAGCCGATTGCACTGATTGACCCGCACGGCGGGCCAGGGCCATTCCCGGTGAACTTCAGTATCGATGTCACAACCGATGCCTATTACGCCACGACGATAATTGCTATCGACGGGGCCGAAAACGTGGCCTCAAGAACTGTCACAATTGCCGTCGACACAACACCGCCGACCGGTTTCCTGTTCACGCCCTATTCTGGCCAGGTTACGCGGTTTTCGCCGGACCCGATCACCGGGTTTGCCTATGACATTGGCCTGGCACCAACACCTGTCACGTTGGTGGAAGTCGCTGTCCGTAATGACGACACGGCGGGCTACTGGAACGGTGCGGACTGGAGCTCTCCGGCACCGGTCAGTTATCCGGCAACCGGCACCGACGTGTGGTCGTGGTCCCATTCGATGCCGCTGTCAGACTCGTCGTATACGATTTTTGTTTACATTTCGGATATTGCCGGCAACAAAGGGGTTACGACATCTACCTACACCATCGACACGTCCGCGCCGACGCTGTTTTTCGACGGTGTTACCGGCGGAACTGACGCCATCATCGACAACTACCTGACCAGTGGCAATCGGGCCGGCGTGCATTTCACAACCGGTCCCGACACCGTTAACAATACAGTTGGCATCTACACGGATTCGATTTGCACCGCGGTACATTGCGGCGACATTTTGACCGATTCGCCAGCGTGGGATGTCGTCTGCACCCTGACCGAAGGCACGACTTACTATGCCCGCATCTATGCCGAGGATGCGGCGGATAACCAGACCACCATCTGTGGCGGTGCCACGGCCTTTACGGTTGATACTCTGCCGCCCTCGCCCACGGCAATCACCCTGGCCAACGGCGCGGCTGTCGTCGCTACCTGGACCACGGTTGACCTGGATCTGTATGCACCGACGGCGGTGACATTCAACCTGACAGGCCAGGTGGCCACGCCGCAGTTCGGATTACTGTTTACCAGCAGCATGGCGGTGACCCTGACCAATGGCGATGGACCGAAAACGGTGACTGCGACATTCTTTGATGCTGCGGGCAACAGCAGTACGGCAACGGATTCGGTCAGTGTCAACTCAATGATTCCGTCACTGTTCAGCTTTGTCCTGGCAGGTGGTGCCGATTCGATTGCCACGGTGTCGACAACAGGCGAGACGAACGCATCGGCAAGCGCGTTTGAGCTGCAATTAACCGGCGATGTCCTGACCCCCACCGGATGGGTGCCCTATGCCCCGGTAACGTCGTTGGAACTAATGGGCGGACCAGGCACGGCTGTAACCGATCCGCTGCCCGGTGTCGAACTGTTAAACGACCTCGTGGTCGTCGACGGCGGCAGGATTGTGGCCGTCGGTGGATCGTCGTCCGGCGACTTCCTGATCACGATGCGTCACGCCAATGGCGATCCCGTGACGACATTTGCGTACGGCGGTACAACGACGACCCACTTCGGCGCCGCCAACGAAACCGCTCACGCGGTCGCGGTATCAGACAGCAGTCATTTCTATGTGGTTGGCGAGACCGGCGGTTTGTCATCAGCGTGGATTGTTGCCCGCTACCGAACAAATGGAACACTGGATCCGTCGTTTAACGGGACCGGTTATCGAATTATTAACTTCACTGCCAACGCAGACCGGGCACTGGGAGTAGCGGTGATGGATGACGGCCGAATCGTTGTGGTCGGTAGCGCCATCCCGTCACTGCAGTCCGACATCGCCATCGCACGACTGCATCCCAACGGATCGCTGGACACGACCTTCAGGGGATCCGGCACCGCAACCTATGATGTCAATGCCCTGGCCGATGCCGGTCACGACGTTGTCGTTGAAACCTCGACCAACCGGATCATCGTTGCTGGCTATGGAACATCAGGAGTTTCCGGACGGGACCTGCTGGTCATGCGAACCCTGGCAAACGGGCAACCCGACACAACGTTTGCAGGAACCGGTACACGTACCGTCGATTACCACATTTTTGGTGATGAAGGCCACGCTGTACTTCTGCAACCGTCGGGCCGTATCGTGGTCGCTGGTGAAACGTTTACGGGCACTTCAACCAATTCGATCGTCGCCGGTTTCACGACAACCGGCGGCATCGACGGAACATTTGGTCACTCAACCGGGTACAGCGAATCCGCGCTGCCAATTACGCAGCGGTACTACGACATGGTGTCGACGACCAACGGATCATTTGTAGCCGTTGGTGAAAGCAATCTGGTGAATGCCGACTTCCTGGTGAACCGATTCTCGGCGTCTGGTCTGTTCGATCCGACATTCGGCACGGCCGGAACGGCAACAGTCGACTTTTACAGCCTGGGCGACACGGCCCGGTCCGTCGATGTGATGCCCATCAGCGGCAAGATCGTC
>JBFJWU010000526.1:0-2348 GCA_041623475.1 bacterium
AGGTCGTCGATCTGCTTGCGGGACAACGTTGCACCGCCGGCTACTTTGAGGACCTTGATTGCGCCACCGCCCTCTGCAACGCTGCGGAACACTTTAAAATCAGATGCCTGGAACACATCGGTTACGGTCCACATCCGATAGGGAATTCGCAGGTCCGGTGCGTCAGTGCCGAATTGCTCCATTGCATCGTCATAGGTCATCCGCGGAAACTCGTCGGGTACGTCAAAACCACCGACCTCGCGAAAGACCTTGCGGACGAAACCGTCTGCGATCGACATGACATCTGTTTCGTCGACAAAACTCATTTCCAGGTCGATCTGCGTAAATTCCGGCTGCCGGTCAGCACGCAGGTCCTCGTCCCGGAAACAACGGGCAACCTGGTAGTAGCGCTCGGTGCCGCCAACCATCAGCAGCTGTTTGTACAACTGGGGACTTTGCGGCAAAGCGTAGAACCCCTGGTCGTGCATCCTGCTGGGCACCAGGAAATCGCGGGCCCCTTCTGGCGTGCTGCGTGTCAGGATCGGCGTTTCGATCTCCCAGAAGCCGTGCTGGTCCAGGTAGTTGCGGATTGCAGTCGAAATCTGGTGGCGGATCCGCATGTTGTTCTGCATCGATTCACTGCGCAGATCCAGGTATCGGTATTTGAGGCGATGGATCTCGCCGATTTCGTCGCCACTGTCATGCAACTGGTATGGCAGCGGTTCGCAGGTATTCAATACCTCCATCTCGCGCACAACGACTTCGATGGCACCCGTGTCCATATTGGGATTTACCGTTTCCTGCGATCGGGCCTGCACTTCACCACGAACGGCGATAGCAAACTCCGAGCGAAGTTTGTGCGCTCGTTCGTGCAGCTCCGTACCTTCCTCGGGGCGAAAGACAATCTGCACCAGGCCCGTGCGATCCCGCACGTCGATAAAAACGACACCCCCGTGGTCCCGCCATCGATGGACCCAGCCGTTGAGGATGACATCCCGTCCACTGTCCGTATCACGCAGGACGCCGCAATCTGTATTCCGTTTCAACATGTTCAATACTCCTGTAGTGTCGGCAGACTGCCGGATCAACCGGGCGCCAGAACGGACCTGGCCTGCTTGTCAATTTTGATTTCTGCCGGAGTGAAGCCGGAATGGTCGCCATCCAGCTCCACGGGATGTTGCGGATCGGTTTCGATGTCGATCCGCTGTACCTTACGATATACAACTCCGGACATTTTCGGCAAGCTTCC
This sequence comes from bacterium, assembly GCA_041623475.1. Taxonomy (GTDB): domain Bacteria; phylum J088; class J088; order J088; family J088; genus JBFJWU01. The sequence goes on from JBFJWU010000526.1 coordinate 1,229, forward strand.
GACCAGCATCCCGAAGACATACTTCCAGAGGATTCGTCGGTGTTGTCCGACCAGGAGCGCCACCTCCATTTCCGGATGCGACACGGAATTGCCGGGGAAAATATGATTTGGGCCGCCATAACACGGTCCCAGGCTGAAGACCATTCCCTGCAGCGGGGGCTCAAACACCTCACCATCCAGGCGCACAGTCAGGTTCGGTGCCCGGTAACGGAAATACAGCTCGAACGCCTTGACCCCGTAGGCAAATTCCTGGAAATGTTTCTTCAGTGTCGGGTTGACCTGTTCAACCGTCCACGAGGTCAGGCCGCAGGATCCGCAGCTGTGAAAAGGACGCCCGTTTGCCAGTCCGCCGTAAACCGGATGCAGCAGACTGTTGTCCAGCATGTCCAGCCACGGTTCGGCCTGCCCTGGAATCGACAGACCCCGGGCAAACAAATTGACGGTCCCGGTCGGGAAGACCGCAAATGGGCTGTCGTACGGCAAACCGTCAAGGGTTTCCATTAGCGTGCCGTCCCCGCCAACAACAATCACCGACTGTCCGCCGCCAGCAACCCATTGATCGGCAATTCGGGTGGCATCCCCGGGGGCGGAGGTGATTCGGAACGGAAAACCACGGCGATCCATTTCCGACACAAACCGACGGGCCCGGCGGCGGCCACCGGACCGACCGCAGACAGGATTAACAATCAGGCAGGTTGCCCTGGGTGAAAAAAATTCGGCGCCGGGACGTTGTTCAGCTGTAACTGGCAACAGCAATCCCGACAACAGCACAGTAGACGGCAAAACCGAGGAAGCGACCGCGCACAAGCGCGTTGACAAACCAGTGAATTGCAACCAGCCCGCTGGCAAATGCGGCTGCGACCCCGCAGGACGCCACAACCGGATCGATCCCCGCGCCTCCGGTATCGATCATTTTCAATACAACGGCGCCCAGCACAGCCGGGATACTCAGCAAAAACGAAAACCTGGCGGCCGATTCGGCATCGATGCCCCGCATCAGCGCGGCCGCAACCGTCGAACCGCTGCGACTGATACCAGGCGCTATGGCACTGCCCTGAACGATACCGATAATGATTGCGTCAACAAATGAGGGGGTTTGCCGAACCGTCATCCCCCACGC
>JBFJWU010000527.1:0-2346 GCA_041623475.1 bacterium
GAATCGCTAGTAATCGCGGATCAGCACGCCGCGGTGAATACGTTCCCGGGCCTTGTACACACCGCCCGTCACACCACGAGAGTCGACTTTTCCGGAAGTGGCAGACCCAACCTTCGGGAGGGATGTCACCAAGGAGGGGTTGGTGATTGGGGTGAAGTCGTAACAAGGTAGCCGTAGGAGAACCTGCGGCTGGATCACCTCCTTTCTAGGGAGTTTCCAGGATTACTTCGGTAAACCTGGATCCCAAAAACTGTAACCAGAACCTGGTCCTGGCTGGAAGCAGTATAAACATTGGTGAAGGACCACTCTACAGGCGCGCACGCTGTGCTGCTTCCACTATTTCGTTTTCAGGGTGTAACCCACAGGATGTAAAAAGCGCAGGTCATTTTGACCTGCGCTTTTTTTATGCCCCGATTGCCCGGGGCCGCTGTTTGTCCTGGTCGGTCGCGGCGGTTAGTGGCCGGTGCGGGTCAGAACCCAGGCACAAGTAGCTGTCCAGGCGGCGACCGTCAACAGCAATTGTGGATCCTGCAACAGTGCCGCCGACGGCGTTTCGCCAGCCTCTTCGGTTGCATCGACGATGAACCAGTACCGAAAAATGCCAAACAGCACCAGGGGAATCGTGATCGCCAGTTCCGGTGCTTCGCTGACGACATACAGGCTGTAAAAGACGATCGACCCGACCGCCGCCGTAATCGCATAGCGGTCCATCAGTTCGGGCGAGTACTGGGCCAGCAGGGCACGGCTGTCGGCGCCGCTGGTCGCCAGTTCTTTCTTGCGTTTGATCGACGCCAGGAATAACGACAATGAGATGGTCGTGATGAACATCCACATCGACAATGGTACGTCCAGTGCTTTGGCTCCGACATCGACCCGCAGGACAAATCCGATCGCAATGACAAACAGGTCAACCACCGGGACGTGCTTCAGCTTGATGCTGTAGGCGACATTCAGGGCCAGGTAGGCAATAATCGGCGGCGCGATGCCGGGCCGGATCGATAACGCGCCGCCGACGGCTGCAATCAACAGGGCCAGGATAATGCGTGCGGACGCCACCGATATCTGGCCGGCGGCGATTGGTCGCTTGTAGCGTTTGGTGGGATGCTCGCGATCCGCCCGGACATCCCGCAGGTCGTTGAAGACATAGACAGCCGATGCCGCGCCGCAGAAAACGGCGACGGCAAACGCCGTCTGCCAGATCGCCGACGGTTCCGTGAACGATTTGCTGAATACCAGCGGTGCCGCAACGAACGCGTTCTTGACCCATTCCCGTGGCCGAAGAAGGCGGACAGCGGCCCCGATCCCGGTGTTGCCGTTTGTTTGCTCTGCTACCATAACAACCTGATGTCAATCACCTTTTTCTTGGCAATGGCTGCCAGCGGCCCGTCGCGAAGCCCGCACCGAGCGGATCGTTCGTTTCGGGTTTCCGTGATCAATACTATGGACTCATACGATACTCGATTGATCTTTGGACGGCGACATTATTGCCCCGGCAAAACTACAGCCGGGGATCGTGGCAGTTGGCACGTTCACCCTGGCCCGGGCTTCTGATGAAGCTGGGTGGCTGGGGGCGATACCCCGTTATTGATGCGGTTGTTCGCCGCCCGGATCGGCGCGAGCGCGTCTATGAAACCATCGAGCGAGCGGACGGCCTGCAGGTACCGTTCGGCATGGGTCGCAGTTACGGGGACTGCGCGCTCCAGGACAACGTCCTTGATCTGCGCGGTCTCGACCGGTACATCAGTTTTGATCCGGCATCAGGGCAACTGGTCTGCGAGGCGGGCCTCAGCCTGGACCAGATCATCCAGACGTTCCTGCCGCGTGGGTGGTTTCCAGCCGTGACCCCGGGGACCCGCTATGTAACGGTCGGCGGTGCCATTGCTGCAGATGTCCACGGCAAGAATCATCACGTTGATGGCAGCTTTTCCGAGTTCGTTGACTGGATTGAGTTGCTACTGCCCGACGGGACGGTCAAGCGTTGCAGCCGCACCAGGAACAAGAAGCTTTTCCAGGCGACGTGCGGCGGCATGGGTCTGACGGGTGTGATCCTGGCAGCGGCCATGCGATTGCGTGCGGTCACCAGTGGCTGGATTAGGCAACGCAACGTTGCGTTCCCGGACCTGCCGGCGGCACTTGCCGGCCTGGACGCCTTTTCTGACTGGACATATTCGGTGGCGTGGATCGATATGCTGGCCTCAGGTGACCGCCTGGGGCGTTCTATCCTGATGCTGGGCGAGCATTGCGATGACGGTGACCTGGTACCACCGTTCCCGCAGCGGCCGGCGCTGCCCGTTGACCTGCCCCAGTTCGTTCTCAATCGCTGGACCGTCAAGGCGTTCAACACGC
>JBFJWU010000528.1:0-2343 GCA_041623475.1 bacterium
CCCCACACCCAGTGACAGACCGGAGCGTACACCAGTGGAATCCACAAGACCGTGAAGATCAACATCGCGCTGAATTTCATCCGCTCGGCGTAGGCACCTGATATCAATGCCGGGGTGATAATCGCAAACATCCCCTGGAACACCATGAACAGCAGATCCGGGATGGTCGAGCCTTCAGACGCATCGACACCAACACCGTCCAGTCCCAGATATTTCAAGTTGCCGACGAATCCGCCGATATCGTCACCAAATGCCAGCGTATAGCCGACAACGACCCAGACGAGCGTTGCAACCGACATACACGCGTAACTGTGCATCAGCGTCGACAGCACGTTCTTGTTGCGAACCATTCCGCCATAGAAAAACGCCAGTCCTGGTGTCATGAAAAGAACCAGCGCCGAGCTGACCAGCATCCACGCCGTATCGCCCGAGTCGATTGTGCCGCCGCCTGCCAGTGCCACCTCGGGTGCCAGCATAAACGCGACTGCAGCGGTGATTATTTTGACCAATTTAGAGATTGGCATATATCCCCCTGAAATTATTGTGTTAGTGCCCGGAGATACGATAGCAAATCCGCGGTAACGCGCAATCTTAATCTGAATCTGCCGGGTAGGACCACTATCGGTCCTGCAACAGCCACTCCCGATAACCGTGTCCGGAAATCGGCGGTTATCATCGCGTCTGGCTGTCTGGCAACGCCCATGGTGAAATATGGGAATGAAGAAAACCGGAATTCCATACAAGCGTGCAGATCTGGACGGGACCTATGATGCCATTGTGATCGGCTCGGGAATGGGCGGGTTGACCGTCGCGGCACTGCTGTCCCGCTATTCGGGTAAACGTGTCCTGGTCCTGGAACGCCACTATGTCGCTGGCGGATACACCCACGCGTTTACCCGCCCGGGATACGACTGGGATGTGGGCATTCACTATATCGGCGAGGTTCAGAACCCGCGCAGCGAAATGCGCCAGGTCATGGATGCTGTAACCGACGGCCAGGTCGAATGGGCCCCCATGGGACCTGTCTACGACAAGATTATCCTTGGCGACGACGAATACGATTTCGTCACTGGCATCGAAAACTTCAAGAATCGGCTGAAAGGCTATTTCCCGGACGAATCCGTGGCGATTGATCGCTATGTCGACCTGGTTAAAAAGTCTGTTGCGTCAGGGCAATTGTATTTTGCGGAAAAGGCGATCCCACCAGTGGCCGCCAGGATCGCTGGTCCGATGATGAGGCGCAAATTCCTGAAGTATTCGCGCCGAACGACGCGCCAAGTCCTTGAGGAGCTGACGTCCAACCAGACCCTGATCAGCGTGCTGACCGGGCACTGGGGTGACTATGGATTGCCGCCTGCGCAAAGCAGTTTCGCGATTCATGCCATGGTCGCCAACCACTATTTTGAGGGCGGCAATTATCCCATTGGCGGCGCGTCGGTTATTGCCGCCGGGGCCGAATCAGTTATTGCCAGGTCAGGGGGACAAATCCTGATTAATGCTGAAGTCCAGCAGATACTGGTCGAAAAGGGCCAGGCGACCGGTGTCCGTATGGCCGACGGCCGGGAGATCCGGGCCCGCACAGTGATCAGCGGCGCCGGAGTGGCGTTGACTTATGGGAAACTGCTGCCCAAGGAGACCGTCGGACGGTCTGGTTTCCCTGCATTGATGCGTCAGGTCGGTCCCTCGGTCGGGCATCTTTGCCTGTACCTGGGGTTTGACGAAACAGCCGGGCAACTGGGTCTGGAAAAACCCAATCTATGGATGTACCCTGATGGCAATCACGAGGCAAATTTCCAGGCCTTTTATAATGACCCGTCGGCGCAAATGCCGGTGGTGTACGCGTCCTTCCCCTCAGCCAAGGATCCCGCGTTCGAGGATCGATACCCGGGCAAGTCGACGATTGACCTGATTACGCTGGCCCGTATGGACTGGTTCGAGCAATGGCAAGGCAGTCGCTGGAAGAACCGTGGTGAAGAATACGACGCTTTCAAGGACGACCTGTCCGCGAGAATGCTGGAGGTCCTGTTCAACCGTTTGCCGCAATTGCGCGGCAAGGTCGATCACGCCGAACTGTCGACACCATTAACGACACAGCACTTTTGCGCCTATGAAAACGGTGAGTTGTACGGTTTGGATCACACGCCGGCGCGATTCGAGAGCCGGTTCCTGCGACCCCATACACCTGTCAAGAATCTTTTTCTGACGGGACAGGACATTTGCAGTGCCGGTGTCGGCGGTGCATTGTTCGGTGGGGTCCTTTGCGCCAGCGCCATAACGAATCGGAACATGATAGGTGTGGTCCAGCGGGATCGGCGGTGACCAACGCACGCCTGGACCTGCTGC
>JBFJWU010000529.1:0-2320 GCA_041623475.1 bacterium
CCGGCCCCACCCATCGTGAATGCCGGACGCATGATGATTGGAAACCCGATGTCGTCCAGGATCTCCCACGCCTCGTCCATTGAATGGGCGATCGCACTGCGCGGGACGTGCTGGCCGATCTTGATCATGGCCTTTTTGAACAGGTCCCGGTCCTCGGCCTTGCGAATTGAATCAATGCGCGCACCGATCAGCTCGACATTGTATTTTTCAAGGATTCCCTGGTGATGCAGGTCCATCGCCAGGTTCAATGCCGTCTGGCCCCCAAGCGTCGGCAGGATCGCATCGGGTTTTTCCGCAGCGATAATCTTTTCCGCAAAACCGGGCGTTAACGGCTCGATATAGGTACGATCGGCAAATTCCGGGTCGGTCATGATCGTGGCCGGGTTGGAATTCAACAGGATGACCCGGTATCCCTCTTCTTTCAGGGCCCGGACTGCCTGGGTCCCGGAATAGTCAAATTCACACGCCTGGCCGATCACGATCGGTCCGCTTCCAAAGATCAGGATGGTTTCTATGTCAGTACGTTTTGGCATCGTCGAAAATCAAATTCCCGCTTCTGCCAGGGATACGCCCCAGCGTTCAATAAGTTCGTCGGCCCGTGCGCTTGCGTATCGTTCGCGAAACAACCGGAATCGCATAGCCGCCTGCCACATGACATCGGCGCCGCGATCAAGCAGCCCACGGAATTTGGCCTCTTTTACAAACAATTTGCTGTGCTCTGGCGAAATAAACTCGGCAGCTGCCGACAAGTGCAGGCGATCATCAAACAAATACGTCCGGCCAACGACAATCGAACCCCGCTCGATTCCAACCGTTGAACCAACCCGCAGTGACAGGCGGTCACCGGGTCCAACCGGATTGGCATGCAACTGATTGTCCTTGAGTTTCTTCACCTGCCCCACCAGCAATTCACCGGGGCACAGCCGGCGGACGCTTTGGCGGATTCGCGCCTCGGTGCTGTCGGCAATATTTCGTTCGGAAACCAGTTCGAACGGTGTCGCGCCAGTTGCCGTTGGCCGCCCGACAACAAACCATTCCTGGAACGCCAGTTCCCGCCGGTCAAAACACGGCTCATCTGCGAACGCCTTGCCACACAGTACGTCAAACTGTTCGTGTGCATCGTGGATTTCTGCCTCGGTCTCGGGCAGGCGCAGTCCGGCATCGATAACTGTGTCGAGGGCCTCTGTATATGCTTCCCAGTCGTCACTCAACGATCGCTCTCCATCATTTCGGCAAACGTGCCGAACAGGTCGATTGCGTCATGGGGACCAGGACTGGCCTCGGGGTGGTACTGGATGGCCAGAACCTTGTTGGTGTCGTCACGAAACCCTTCCAGAGTCTGGTCATTCAGGTTGATATCGGTCACGGTACAGGTATCCGGCAGCGAGTCCGCCTCGACCACATAGTTGTGATTCTGGCTGGTAATCCAGATCCCCTCGCTGTCGATGTGCTTGACCGGATGATTGGCACCGTGGTGCCCAAAGGTCAATTTGGTAATCGTGCCGCCCAGTGCCGGACCCAGGATCTGGAACCCCAGGCAAATCCCGAAAATTGGTGCCTTGCCAACCAGCTGGCTGACTTTTTCGCTGAGATCGGCGCGGGACCGTGGATCACCGGGCCCGTTGGACAGGAAAATCCCGTCGGGATTGCGAGCCAGGATTTCGTCAGCGGGGGTGTCATGGGGAACGACGTCGACACGGCAACCGGCATCAACCAGCAACCGCAGGATGTTCCGCTTGACGCCAAAGTCGACGGCCACGACGTTGTATTTAAAGGTATCCGGCTTGGGAAACCCCTGACCCAGGACCCAGGTGCCTTCGTCCCAGGTGTATGGTTCCGGTGTCGACACAATACTGACCAGGTCCTGGTCCTCGATTCGGCCGGCCTTGTCCAGTTCGGACCGCATCTCGTCCAGCGTCAGTTCATCGGAAATGATGCCCATCATCGCACCGGTGTTGCGCAACGTCAGCGTCAATTGGCGCGTATTCACGTTGCGGATTCCAACCACGTCCTCGGACTTGAGGAACTCATCCAGCGTCATTGTTGCGCGCCAGTTGGACACGACTGGCGACACGTTGCGCACGACGAAGCCATTCAGCCAGGCAGCGCGACTCTCGTGATCTTCGGGGTTAATGCCGGTATTGCCGATTTCAGGATAGGTCATGACAACCACCTGACCGGCGTAGCTGCTCTCCCAGCGACGAACCGCCTGACGGAGGCCTTCAAACTGAGGATGACCACCGTTGGCATCCAATTGCGGGAAGTCCAGGATCGCGTTGTTCCCGGGGTTGTTCCAGACAAAGCCCGTAAAGTTGGGCAG
>JBFJWU010000530.1:0-2318 GCA_041623475.1 bacterium
CCAATACCGATCTGTTTAAGGGGCAACTGGACATGGACGACGTAGGCTACCTGAAAGTCCAGGGCGACACCAGCATGACGAACATCGCCGGTGTTTTCGCCGCTGGCGATGTCCACGACACCCGCTACCGCCAGGCGATCACCGCTGCCGGCGCTGGCTGCAAAGCCGCCATGGATGCCGAAAAGTTCCTGGAGGAACACGACGACTGACCAGCCGGCAAACTCCCGGTGTTAGAACAGACAAGCCGCCCGGACGGGCGGCTTGTCCTGTAATCAGGATTCCAGGCTTCAAGCAACCACAGATCTAGAATGGCGACGTGCGGTCGATCGAATCGGCAGCAAGCCAACCCTGGAAGTCTTCGACAATGTAAATTCCGCCGTCGGTTTCGTCTGTGTACACCATTACCAGAGTTCCTGTCTTCGGATTCTCAGCCAACGCAGTTTCGCCAAATGCACCGGTACCGCTGATTGTGGCGACTACCCAATCGCCTGGTGCGTTGGTCGAATAGTAGAGGTTTCCATTCGCCCAGCTTTCGTATGTAATATGCATCGCACCACGGGAATCCCGAAACATGGCGCCATTGGTTCCGACACTTCCGGCATCATCAAACAGTTCTTCAGTCCAGTTTGTCCCATCAAATGTGCCCAGAATGGCACCTTGCAGTCGCCCCTGGAGTAAATAGACTTTGCCCTGTTTCGGATCACCCAGAATGGTCCCGTCAAACTCACTGGTACAACTACTGGAACAAACCTGAACCCACGGACCCGCATCCGCTGCCTTGACGAAAGTCTGTTGTGTCGCCAATACCAGACGCCCTTGCCCATCGAATGCCAGGCTTGGTCTCTGGGTATTTGCGAAAGAACCAATCTGTGAGTACAGCAGCTTGGGACTTGTCCAAGAACCACCGGCACGATTCAAATAGTACAAAGGCCACGGCGTCGACCCGCTGCTGATGAAATAGGACACATGGACAACGTCGGAACTGCTGAGTGCGAAACCGAACTGGTCGCTGGCCTCAGAAGGCGTGGGGACCTGTTCGGTAGTCCACGAACCGGTCGTCCCGAAGCTGTAATACAGCTGATTGACATAGCGGTCGTAGTGCAAAAGATGGATCGTCCCATCCGACCCCAGTGCCATCTCCACTTCCTCGCCCTGCCCCACAACAGGTGAAACCACATCTGTGGCACTCAACGTCCCGTTGACATACGTGCCATAGGTTAGAACCGCCTGTTCTTCCCACCAGGCCAGGTGTACGGTTCCACTGGTATCAACCTGTACGGCGATCGACTCGCCGGAATCAGTTTCTCTGATCACTCGCGGTCTACCACGACCAGTGAGGGTTAAATACTGAGGTTGGGTCGTACTGTTTCGCTCGTATACAAACTCGATATCGTCAACATTGTTGATTTTCATGTCCATTTCATAGTCAACGGACGACGTGCGCAAGATTTCGCCCTTGCCATATTGAACAGCGATCAGTTCGTCCGTATCGCCATCGACGTATGAAATCACTGTTGTACCGTCAGAAAAATGGTCAATGCTGACCGCTTCCTTTCCGACTCCGGATCCGGATGCAACCAATTGGTCCTGCCATCCGCCATTAAAGTAGTTTGCAAGCCGAATTTCATAGGAGGTCGACCCATTGGCGACAACATAGGCGACAGATGTCGTCCCATCCGGTGCAAATGTAATTTCTGCTTTTCCGTTTGTATCAGAGCCCACCAGCCCCCAGGTCCCCATCGTTCCCGAAATAGTCGTGTGTTCCCAGCTCCCCGTACGGTTGGTCGCATACACAAGATAATCCGAGCCCGTCGTATCCAGGTAAACCAGATGCAAGGACTCATCAGCAGGATCAATAATCATCTTGACCTTGCCCCCGACATTTCCAGCCGCCGTAACCGTAGACAAAGACCAGTTCGCGCCATCCGTTGATTCGGCCAAAAGCAGGTCATCATCGGTCGCGTCGTAGAATGCGACAAATGTTGCCGACGAACTGTGGGCAATACTTGGGTATGTGTAATCGTTGGTTGTCGACTCAGTCACCGTTGCGACATTCCAATTTGTCTTGAGGAATTTGTCACCAAGACCATTGTATGAGCCCACAAAAACACGAGATTCGTACGAGCCAGAAGAATACTGGCGAGAAAATGCGATTCGAATCTGGTCGGGGTCATTCTCATAAAGGTCAATCGACACCTCGGGCGGGATAGAGCCATTTGACTCATTGTGCACCCCGACATCGTCGATCCCGCCACTGCCATCAGGACCCGAGTACCTCACATATGAACCGAAGCCACCGCGTGCCAAGTGCCGACCCC
>JBFJWU010000531.1:0-2303 GCA_041623475.1 bacterium
CCCGCTAATCCAGTCCCAGATCTACCACTCCGCCATCAGCTGACAGCCGCTGGTAGTCATCCGGGGTGTCGACATCAAATGCGACTCCCGGAGATTCATAAATCTCGACGTTGACCTCGTATTTTTGCAGGCGCGCACGGTGCATGTTGAAGCTGCCGGTGTTGCCAAAGCACGTGTTCCACGATCCGGGTGGCCGCATGGCCAGGACATTGGTCCCCTCGTCCTCGTCATCCGGCCCCAGGACAACACCGGTTTCCGGCAGGTGGGCCACGATATCTACAAGCTCGTCAGCCGTCAGGTTGGGCAGGTCCGACATCAGGACCACTGTCGCGGTCGCCCCTTCGGTTTGGGCCCGTTTCAGGCATTCGTCGATAACCTGGTTCAATCGGGCACCGGGACGGTCGCGCTGGACGCCCAGGCCGTTGTCCAGGGCCATCCCGGCCAAACGGTCGCTGTCAGTTGCAACAACAATACGATCAAAACAATCGGCGGCCCGGGCGGCAGCGACCACGTGTTCAAACAGACTGAGGACAAACAGTTCGCGCTCGGTATCGGGCAGGACTCCGGATAGCCGACTTTTGGCACGAGCCGGGTCTTTGATCGGAATGATCGCCCAGGTACTCAAACCAATTGTCCCGCCCAGTTCATGATCTCGCCGGCCAGTCGCACACGATCGTCGCGGTTGCCCATAATCGTGGCGGATTCCAGCGTCGGCACTCCCAGGCCAGCGGAATCACCGGTTTCAACGACAATCGCATCGACAATCCCGCCATAATGATCAACAATCGCCGCTGGCGACGGATCACGGCGATCCAGTAACGGCAACATCCAGGCCAGCGGACCCTTGACCGCCTGGCCCCCGACAATGGGACTGACCGCAACAACCGGCTTGTGGCTGACCGCGTCCCGGACCCCGTCCAGGGACAGGATCGTGTCAATTGACACATAAGGGTTAGATGGCCCGATAATCACCAGGTCAGCGGCCTCAACAGCCGGGACTACAGCCGGCGCCGGCTGCGAGTCGCCCTGGTAGCCGATAGATTCAATCCCCCTGGGCGTCCGTTCGCGGACGAACCATTCGTTAAACAGCAGTTCACGACCGTCCGTCATCAGGAACACGGTCTGGCGCCAGTCGTCAGACATTGGCAGGATCCGATGGTCGATACCGTTGCCCTGCATTAATTGGGATGTTGCCTGGGATAACGTCGCCCCGTCGGCCATTGCCTTTGTGCGATAAATGTGGGTTGCCAGGTCCTGGTCGCCCAGCTGAAACCACTGTGGTCCGGAGATGCGCGACATCCGTTCATACGCCGTAAACGTATCGCCGACGATCCCCCATCCCTGCCCCGGATCGGACAACCCTGCCAGGTTATACATCACGGTGTCCAGGTCCGGGCAGATGGTCAGTCCCCAGTGCACGAAATCGTCGCCCGTATTGACAACCGCCGTCAGTTCGCCGGCTGGAATTATTTCAGCCAGGCCGTCCAGCAATTTGGCACCACCGACCCCGCCCGATAAATAAACGACATTCACGCGTACAGGTCCAGTTCTGGCGGGCGCATCAGGTCAGCCGTGGCTTCGTCGGTGGCAATAAAATTCAGGCCACGCACATGGATCACAGGTGTCCCTTCGTTGGCCTGCCCGGCCACCAGGTCGGCCGCCGCTGCAATCTGGTCCGGAAACGCGGTGATCGTGTGTTCCAGTTCACGACCAAAAAGGTCCCTGCTACCGCGCATGTCATTAAGTACGGGAATGCCTGCAGTACCCACAGCCGTTCCGACCGTACCAACCCGAAACGGGCGCCCGTGGGAATCACTGACAACAATGCCAACCTGTCCGCCCAGCGCCGTTCGCAATCGTCGCGCCGACCGATCCGGGTCCAGGGGCATCAACAACACCCACGGCCCTGAACCCCGGGGTGCGTCGCCGGGCATCGCGTTACTGGAATCGATTGCCGCATTGGCCGACACGAACCCCAGGCGATGGCGGACAATCAGGACACCATTGGATTTTCGAGATATTGATTCGGACTCCTCGAGGATCAGTTCAACCAGGCGCGGGTCCTTGCCCACCTCACCCGCGATCTTGACGGCTTCGCTGCCGGGCTTTATGGTCGCCAGGTCCACAAAACGCCCTTCAGAGCGCGAAAAAAGTTTGGATGTCACTACCAGCACATCTTCGGCCCGCAGGGTGATCCCGCTGGTTTCCAGTGCAGCCTGGATCACAATCGACAAGTCGTCGCCCTGGTTGACGATGGGGACACCGGCAAGCGGCGTCAACGTAATGGATCTGGAAGTCGGAGC
>JBFJWU010000532.1:0-2299 GCA_041623475.1 bacterium
ACCAGGCGGCAACCAATCAGGTGCCGGGCTATCGACACGGTGTCGCGCTCGAAGAATTCCCTGCCAAGTAAGGCGTCAGGCGGCATGACTGGACCGCCGCGCCACCAGTACCAAGTTCAACCCATCCGAAATCGCCTGCAGGTGTTTGCGGTCCCTCGCACCGTGACCGATTTCGAAGAACCGTCGGTCTGTCACGATACGCACGACCCAGCCCCTGTACAGACCAGGTCGCAACGTCACACCGACGGCAACCAGCCCGATGCTGTCAGCCGGAACCAGGACTGTCTGCGGCAACAGCCCCTGGCGCTCAATCATTACCTGGCCGTCAACCAGGGAGATTCGTTCGCTGGTCGCCAGCAGCCGGCGAAGCTCGGACCAGGAGCCGCCGCGTACCCGCGGCAGGCAGGCCAGCTCGATTCCGATCACCAGGATAAAAATTGACAGATTTTCACGTGTCATAAAGAACGGCAGCAATGCCAGGGTCGTTACCAGGACAACGACAGCGGGGGACAGCAGGATCGACTTCAGGACGCCGCGCGATTTATAACCGGACGACAGTTCAATTTTTCCGATCGAAGCAGAATCAACAGTGCTATTATTCGCATCGGGCAGCTTCCCGTAGTCCGGTTCGAATCCCCGGGGTTTGTCAATAATGCCCGACGAATCATAGGTTGCATCCGTTGCGGGCAATTCGCTCGTTTGGCTGAGCCAGGTCGCCACGAGCCGCAATCGGGGATAGGCAGATAAACGTGCAACAATCAGATCCTCGTCCGAATAGTGGCTGGCATTGTGCCGGATTCGGAGACATAGCCGCCGTACCTCGCGATTGGGGTTCGTACTGATGACACTTGGTCTTGAATCAACGATCAGTTGCACCTGCCTGTAATCCGGAATCTTCAGCGAAGCAACCCGAAAGAACCGCGCCACAACCCATTGGTTTAATGTCGCCGCATCCGAATCCAGGTCGGAACCGTACCGAAGTACGACAACCGTGCCGCAGGTGACCAGCGACAGGATCATCAGGAACATCTGGCCATCGATTTCGGCCACGGATCGCCACATCAGCGCGATCCAGGTGGCCGAAACGACTGCCAGGCCAGCAGCGAGGATCCTTACGGGCCCGGGAAAACCGTTTTCGACCCGTACGCCGCCGGGATCAACCCGGCACAGCCAGGAACCGATCCGCATTTTTGAATTTAATTGTGTCACCAATTCAGCTTACTAACCGGTACGGAACAAGAAAAACCCCGTCGATTTGATTCAGACCCGACGATCTGCCTGAATCAAGTCAAATGCACGATAATCATCGATTGTCCAGCAAGATTGCTCAACAGCCATGTGCTGGAACTATCCGACTGCTGACATCGGCGCGTGGTCGCCAGCAGCGGAACCTGTCACAACACCCTGGTCGAATCAGCGGTTCTGTATCCCCAGCTGTGTTCGGCCAGCTGACCATTCCCGCAGACTTCGCAAGGCGGATTTTCCGTCAATTGCATCGGCCCCGTTAAAAAAGGACAAGCGGTGTTCCAGCATCAGGCGAACACGTTCGTGCAGTGGCATGGCGACAAAGAACTCTGCCCGAAACGACTTTTGCGATCCATCATCCTGCTTTATGTCGACGCGATCAAATAGCAATTTCTGTTCCATCCTTTCGTGTGTTCAGCGATCAGCGGTCAAGGACTTCGTCTCTTGTACCGGCAACAATTCCGACGGCCTCGTCGATCAAAGACTGCTGGACACCCAATTCGTTAAGTGTCGCCACCAGGTGGGTCGCCACGGCATCGAAATGGCTATCATCCAGACCGCGTTTACGTACCAGATCCTTGTGGGCTGTCCTCAGATCCCGCCCCTTGTATTCATCTGGTCCCCCAAACGCCCAGGCCATGAAACCCACCAGCTTCTTGGTTTGCTTGCTGACATCAATATCGTCAAAAAAAGGCCGCGTATGGTCATCTTCCAGGACTTTTTCGTAGAAGATTTCCGCTGCGGCCATAATAGCCTCGATGCCACCGATTCGATCGAAAAGCGATTCAGACATACCTGCCTCCTGACAGCTTGAGTTACGGGATTAAAACACCGTTCTGAATTTATCCTACAGGCAAATTCCTTACTGTCAACACCCGTCCCGGAATTGGTAAGTCCAATTATATCAACGACTTATATAACAACTGTTCGACATCGTAAAAACTTGACTTTCGCAACTACTTGGCCCATAATCGATTATTTAAACCCTGTTTGTTTCAGTGCCTGACTCAATGCCACTCTTGTTGGTTGCGCCGAAATGACAACAGCAACAGAT
>JBFJWU010000533.1:0-2275 GCA_041623475.1 bacterium
TCTGCGGCAGCAGGTTTTGCACCTGGCCCGGCACGCTGAATCTGTCGAGCGCGGGACGGCCGCCGAACAAGCGTGGCTTGCCAGTCGCATCCAGGTTCGCCAGGGACTGAAATGAAACTGCACAACCAGATTTTCCTGGCGATTATTGCTGGCGCGGTGACCGGGTGGGCGGCCGAAGCCACCGGCCAGTTGTGGGTTGTCAACAATGTATTAGTCATTGTTGCCGACCTGTTCCTGCGACTGCTGAAGATGATCGTGATTCCCCTGGTCGTTGCCTCGGTTGTGACCGGCGCGATCAGCGTCGGCATGGAACGCGGGGCCGGGCGTATGCTGGGGCAAACGCTGGGGTATTACATTGTCAGCAGCCTGCTGGCGATCCTGACCGGCCTGTTCCTGGTCAACCTGCTGCAGCCCGGTGTTGGTGCCAACGTACCCTTGACCGCCGCACCGACCGGACTGGCGGCGGCAGATCAGTCCGTCGCCGACCTTGTGACGCGAATGATCCCCACCAATCCTGTATCGGCGCTGGCAAACGGCGAGATGCTGCCGATCATCTTTTTTTCCCTGATCATCGGTATCTTTATCGCCCGTACCGATGATCCGCACCGATCGCGGCTGGTCGAACTGGCCGAAGCCGGCTACCAGGTGATGCTCAAGCTGACCCATTTTGTAATTGCCTTTACACCGATCGGTGTCTTTGCGCTGCTGGCCAAGGTCATCGCCCAGACCGGATTTGACGTATTCGTGCCGCTTGGCTGGTACGCGCTGACCGTGGCCCTGGCACTGGCAGCCCACGCAATCATAACGTTGCCGCTGCTGCTCAAGTTCGTTGCCGGGATCGATCCGCGGCAATATGCGCGGGCATTGGCGACGCCACTGCTGACCGCGTTTTCGACGGCTTCGTCGGCGGCAACGTTGCCTTTGACGATTGATGCGATCCAGACCCGGACAACGGTCCCGGACCGGGTGTCGGGATTCGTCCTGCCCCTGGGCGCAACCGTCAACATGGACGGCACCGCGCTGTATGAATGCGTGGCGGCCCTGTTTATCGCCCAGGTCTATGGGATCGAGCTGTCGTTTGCCCAGCAGATGATGGTCGTCGCGACCGCACTGCTGGCCAGCATCGGCGCGGCCGGGATTCCAATGGCGGGCCTGGTGATGATGTCGATTATCCTGAATGCCGTCGGATTGCCGTTGGAAGGCATCGGCCTGATCCTTGCTGTCGACCGGATCCTGGACATGATGCGAACCACCGTCAACGTCTGGAGCGACAGCGTCGGGGCGGCTGTGGTTGCGGGGCTCGAGGGACACGAAATCGTGGCAGACACAGGGGAAAGCCAATGAGTTTTTTTGGAATCGCCGGTGCCATCGGATTGTTGACCGGCGTCGGGCTGGGGGCGTTTGCGGCGCACGGCCTCAAGGGGTCACTGGAAGCCGACAAGCTGTCGGCATTCCAGACCGGGGTCGACTATCAATTGCTGCACAGTGTTTTGCTGGTCCTGGTTGCCGTCCTCGCGGGTCGGGACCGGGCATTCGTCTGGGCCGGCGACTTTTACCTGGCGGGGATCCTGCTGTTTTCCGGCAGCCTCTATCTGCTGGCCCTGGGTGGGCCACGATGGCTGGGCCCGGTAACACCGCTGGGCGGGCTGTCGTTCATGGTCGGGCACGGACTGCTGGCCTGGGCTTTTTTTCGCATCGGAGCCGCCGGGCAGGCCTAGGCGATGCCGGACGACAGCAAAAAAATCGAAGACCTGATCGATGCCCACCTGGACGCGCATCCGCCGCGACTGAAACGGGTTGGACGCAAGCGCACGGGCAATACCTCGGCGCAGTCCCTGGCCCGCGCGGTCAGAAGCGGCGGTGTCCAGCACGACGACCACATCGACCTGCACGGAATGACGGTTGCCCAGGCGTGGCAGCGGTTGCAATGGCTGATGGATGAAAGCCGCCCCGGCACGTGGGTGATCCGTGTTGTGACCGGCAAGGGGCTCAATTCCAAGGACGGGCGCGCCGTGCTGGCGCAGGAAATTCCCGCGCGGTTGCGGGCTGATGACCGGGTGCTGGAAGTTGTCCAGGCCGTCAAGGCCAGGGACGGCGGGCAGGGGGCGTGGTTCTTCCGGTTCCGGGTGGGGCGGGGGTAGGACAAATGCCAATCAAGCAATACACGTCCGTTGCTGAACTTCCGAAGCCCCCGGGTCTGCCAACGTTGGCGCCGGACAATCTGCGAGTTGCGTTCGAGTCGATGGTACGGGTCGCCAGGTTTTTACCCGAACAA
>JBFJWU010000534.1:0-2271 GCA_041623475.1 bacterium
AACGATCGTCGGCTACATCCTGGTCGGGATACTCCTGGGGCCGTACACCGGCGGCATTACTGTGTCCGGACCCAGGGAAATTGCCCTGCTCGCCGAGATCGGTGTTGCGCTGCTGTTGTTTTCGATTGGACTCGAATTTTCACTGCGCGAGTTGATGGCTATGCGGCGGTTCGCGATAGGGGGGACAACAATCCAGAGTGTCGCCACGATCGGGCTGGGGGTCGTGGTTGGGCTTGCTTTAGGTTGGGAACTGGTTCCGTCCATCTGGCTGGGAGGAATCATTTCGCTGAGCAGCACGATGGTTGTGCTGAAAACCAATGCACAACTGGGGGTCAGTGGTACGTTGTCCAGTCGCACCATGACCAGCATGTTGATTGTCCAGGACCTTGCACTTGTACCACTGATGATCGTGCTGCCCCAGGTCAGTTCCGAAATCGATCTGGGTAAATTATCCTGGGCGATGTTAGAGGCGGCGACGGTGCTGGTCGCTATTGTCGTTGTCGGGCTGCGAACGGTTCCGGCGATCATGCGCAGGATTGTTGAGTTGCAGTCGCGCGAGTTATTTATCCTTGCCGTCGTGTCGATCGGCCTGGGGATCGGATACCTTGCACATATGGCGGGGCTGTCGTACGCCGTGGGTGCGTTTGTTGCCGGGATCGTGCTCAGCGAGTCGGACTATGGACACCAGGCATTGAGCGATATCATCCCGCTACGGGACCTGTTCGGGCTGCTGTTCTTCACAAGTGTCGGAATGCTGATCAATCCGGCGTTTTTTGTCGAGCACCTGGTCACAATCCTGATCCTGGTGGCCCTGGTGATGGTGGGCAAAGGATTGATCATGGCAATTGTGACATGGTCATTTGGCTATCGAAATATTGTTCCCCTTGCGGCGGCATTTGGAATGGCCCAGATCGGCGAGTTGTCGTTCCTGATTTCCCGTGTTGGCGTTGACCTTGGCGCAATTGACCGAACCTTGTACGAGATGATTATTGGTGTCACGATTATTTCGATGCTGGTTACACCGTATCTCGCCAAAGTCCCGGGCCCGGTGTACCGCGCATTTCGCCGGCGGATTCCAGCTGATGTGCAACTGCCTGCATTTGAGGGCGAGGATGAGCTGAACGACCATGTCGTAATTGTTGGCGGTGGCCGACTGGGCAGCAAGGTCGCGACGATCGTGCGCGAATTCGGCTTTGAAGCGGTCGTCATTGACATTGACATGCTCAGGATCCAGCAAGCCAGGCAGTCCGGTGCCCAAGTCATTTTTGGTGACGGTTCGCAGCCGGAAATCCTGAAAGCGGCCGGAATTGAAACAGCCCGACAGGCGCTGGTGACGGTGCCGGGGGCAATCCTGTCCCACAACATCATTGAGGCAATCAGGGCTATGAGGCCGACGCTGCATGTGGTCGCCCGCGCTGAAACACTGGAATATGCATCCCGTCTGCGCAATGAAGGCGTCTGCGAGGTCGTCCAGCCGGAATTTGAGGCCGGGTTGGAAATGGCGCGACAGGCGCTGTTGAATCTGGATGCACCGCTTGCCGAGATTCACAAATTCCTGGATGCCGTCCGACATGAAACGTTGCCCGATATCATCGGCGCCAGTTCAACCAGGTCGCAGGGCCTGGACGGAATTCGCAAGGCGACACGTTCTCTTGACTTGCATTGGATGCAGCTGGGTGGGGGATCCGCATCGTCAGGACGGACACTTGGCGAAATCGGGATTCGGTCATCAACTGGCACGACCGTGATCGCAATTGTCCGTGGGTCCCAAGTAATCAACAATCCCGGGACGGATTTCGTGTTTGAGGGCGGCGACTGGGTTGGGGCTATTGGAACGGTCGATCAGGTACAGGCGTTGAGAGCATTGATATCTTGATCGCCTTGAACTAACCTGTCGTCCGCCAGATCCTGCGGCTGGCGGATTGCCACGTCCATCCCAATAACAAAATCGACGATGACAGGACCAGGGCTTTTGCGTCCAGGAACGCGACGAGCCCAAAGCAACCTGCCAGTCCAGTGATTGGGACAACGATTGGGACTGCCCTCTGAGTTGCGGTCAGCCGTAATGCAGCGAGGTTGGTCAGTCCGTAATAAACCAGCACGGTTGCTGCGCTGAACGTCCAGGTTGTGCGAATATCGCCCACCAGGACCAGAACCATGATGACTATGCCGGACGCAACGACAGCGGCCAATGGCGACTTGTTGCGTTGCGAAACTGTTGCTAACGCCGGTGGAAGCTCGTTTCGTCGCGCCATGGCGACCATGACCCGC
>JBFJWU010000535.1:0-2268 GCA_041623475.1 bacterium
CGCTGGCCAGGCACGCGAACAGCATCCAGCGTCCGGCATCAGCCCGCTCCCGGAGGCGCAGGGCTACAAGGCCCCCGATAATCAACAACGGGGCGAGCAGACTGAGAAACGCCCCGCGCCCGATCGTTCCCAGACCCAGCTGTTCGCTGGCCAGCCGGGGGAGGATGACCTGGATCGGGCCCAACAACAGATGGACGACCAGGGTCGTAAACAGCAACTGTGCCAGGATCGGGGTTTTCGCGACATACGCCAGGCCGTCACGCGCAGACGACCACCAGTGGGCGGGGTCAGCCGCTGGTGGATCGTCCTCCACATCCGGCATTCTCTGAAACAGAAACTCGGCAATTATGAACAGGCCAAGGGCCGTCGAAAACGCCGAAACCCAGTCACCGGTGGCCTGGAGGATGCCCAGCACGGCCGGTGCCAACCCGAAGCCGATCGTTGACAAGACGTTGAACAGGATGGTTGCCCCGCGCAGTTGCTTCTCTGGAACCAGCCGCGCCAGGAACACCAGGCGCGCTGGCGACACGTATGACCAGCCGATGCCGATCATCACGGCCGCAAACAGGACGCCGGCGATCTGGACTGGCTGTGGCAAACCGCTGATCGATAACAGTGCCAGAGTCCCGGCACCAACCATGAACGGTATCTGGTATCCGCGGGCGACACGTATTGCCGGTTGACGGTCACAGACCGCGCCGGCATGCAGGCCAAGGAGAATTGGCGTTCCAAACGCAATGAACAGGGCGGCACCCGCGAGCCCCGGTCGGCCCATGGTTTCCTGGACATACTGGACGATGCCAAAATTCAGGATATGGCCCGCCAGAAACCCTGCCAGGCTGCCGGCCAGGAATGTGCGCAGCGACGCCTGTTCGTTCAACGATCAGCCCACGGTGGCGTGATCTCCAGGACGGTTGGCTTTTGGTCCTCGACAAACCAGGATGGAAATGATCCGTTCGATGAATAGACGGTGCCGTCGTCGGCGATGTCGATCTCGCGCGTGAACGTATGCCGCCTGGGCAGGGGAAAAACGTCCCAGCGTTTCTGGTCCACGTGATACGCATTCAGTGTGTCTGATGCCGTACCTGTGACCCAGACGATGTTCCGTTTACGATCTACATTCAATGCATATGGCGTGTCACTGCCTTTTGGCAGGGTCGGCATGTCGACCCGCTCGAATGTTTCCGAGATTGGGTCGAGCTTGACGATTGCCGACTCGGCAAAAGCGCCAATCCACAGGTTGCCGTCGGCATCGGTCCGCAACCGCCGCGGTCCCATGTGCGGGAAAGGGATAACTGTGTATTCGTGGGTTTCCGGGTCAATTCGAATAATGTCGTTGGCGTGCAGCCTGGCAACCCAGACCGTTCCATCCGGGGTGACATCAATTCCATATGGCAGCGGCACGCCGGTCGAAATAAGGTCGATGGGAAACCGGTTGAGCGGCAAACCGAAATCGCCTGCCAGCCAGAACAGTGTTGGAATGGCCTTTACCGTCAGCCACTCGCGGAAACTGCGGTTTGGCAGGTCGATTGCAGTGAACGACCCTGTCGTCCGATCGATGACACCGACCTGGTTGGACAGGGCCAGCGTAAACCAGACACGGTCCTTTGGATCCATCCGAATTGTGTGCGGGTAAAATCCGTCGTCCAGTCGGTGAACCTTGAACTCCAATGTCGCAGGATCCAGTTCCAGGATCCGCCGCTGGTTGGACGGGGTCAGGAACAGGTGGCCATCGACTTTCGACTCTGCCAGGGAATGAACAGCCGTATAGTCCTCGTGGCGGGGAAACGTCTGCAATCGCGCTTTGATCAGGCCGCCATTGTCGTCCCCGGAGTCGTGCGGCGTCTTGATCACAAGGGTCTCGCCGGTTTTTGGATCGGTAATCCAGATCCGGTCCTGGATGTTGTCACCCGTATAGACCCGGCCGTCGGCTGCCAGGTGCATATCGTGCATCTGCGAGTAGATGTCGCCGGACGGCCATTCCCGAATCGTTGTTGCCGACAATGCCGGTGACCACGGCAACGGATTGCCCAACAAAGACGGATCGGCCCGCAGGCGATCATATTCCCGGACCAGCAATTCGGGAACTGCCTTCTGGTCGGCGGTTGGCAATCGCGCCCCATAGCCGATCATCCTGGTCGTGATCATTTCCCATTCGGTGGCGGTCCGCTGTCGGCGTACGACTGGCCCACCTTGCTGGTGACAGAACCCGCATTGCATCTGGAATCGTTTCTTTCGTTCGGGGTCATCCAGATTGTCCGCTGCAGC
>JBFJWU010000536.1:0-2256 GCA_041623475.1 bacterium
ATAACCACCGGGATGCCAGTTTCTTGCCTGCCGTGCCATTCCTTAAAATACCACATGCCACGACTGTCCCCAGTGGCTCTCCCAGACCCGCCAAGTGAGAATCCCCAACCACCTCCGGTATTGAAACCACCGCCTGGGCCAGATTGCCAGCCATCGGAATCTCCATAGTCGTTGTATGTCGACTCAGAAGCTTCTACGCCACCCCACGGGGTGGAGAACCCGCCCCCGGCACTCGCATAATTACCGAATCCAGGGTCACCTGTTGGTAAATCCCACGGATTGAAGTTCCAACCACCGCCAGCACCAACACCAGCGCGGATCTCGAACTCGCACTCTCCAGTACAGGGATCACAAGTTACGCTGATGCCGCCACAGGCACCGGCACCACCCACACACCAGTCTCCGCTCAAGGACCAAAGACCGTTCGGGTCGATACGATTTACTGGATCATTACGACTGTAGACGTAGAGGTTAGTCCCATCAATGAAGCGTAGGGGCTCTTTTGCGGTCCAACTGCCGATCTCAGGATCGTAATCCCGCGCGCCGAATCGGACCAGTCCAGTGTCGGGGTCGTGGAGGCCGCCGGCGAAGCCGAAGGGCTGAAATCCAGGGTTTGAATCTGCCAACACCATACCCCATTCATCGTAGTCAATTCGTTGGACGATTTCACCAGTGGCGGCGTTGACTACCGCGCGGACACTTCCCAATTGATCTGGCTATTCGGCCGCCTTGGCGGCTTTGTCCAGCAGCCGCTCCATCGACCGGCGGATGCCGGCGGTCAGAGGATCTCTGGGGACAGTCGTGGCATGTGGCATTTAGTCCCATAGCTGTTTCCAGACCTTCTGCAGTGATTCATCCGTTTCCAGTCTCTGGGCGACACGGTCGGCACCCTTCGACAAAGATGAATAGTCACGTTCAAACCGGGATGCAACCGATTGCAGCGACCACGCACCACTCTTGCGGCCCAACAGGGCCAGAACGTTACGAATCGTCGCTGTCGGCTGGCCTTTTCCTGGGTGACCCAGAATTTCTGGATCGACCGAAAAGTGGCTGCACAGTATCTGGATAGACTTGTCCATATCCAACTCAATTGCTTTTCGGACCCGATGTTCCCCTACAGTTAGAATCGTCGCCAATGAGCCGTCAGGCACCAGCGCATTGTCGCTGCCAGCATTACCCCGATCAAAATCGATTAATTCGTCTTTATCCATTCCGGAATTGACGTATTTTGCAAAGGACGCCCGGGCCCGTGCCGTACTGCCCGAATATTGTCCCAGGACCGAAGTCGTGTTCAGGACATCGGACAGAGGACCGGTCTTGCCCAGATAGGCCGAATGGGAACTCCACCGATACCGTTCCGGTTTGGGGACGATTCGGGCCTTCACCGGATTTAGATGGATATAGCGGACGAGTTCCTTCAGGTACGCATCCGTCCCGATTTGGATAGATTTGTAACGTTCCTGATACAAGTGGCCAACCCGGCGGTGACGGATATTAAACCATTGCGCGTACCTGCCGAAACTGCGCTTGATAAAGTCTCCAAGTCCGACATTACCCTGCCGAATGGCCAGGTGGACGTGATTGCCCATCAGGCACCAGGCCAAGAGTTCGTGGTTGTCGTGCCCAAGGGCAGATTCCAGAAAGTCAAGGAATCTCAGTCGTTCTTCGTCGTCGGTAAACAGTGTGCGGCGGGCTACTCCGCGTTGAAGAACGTGAAAATAACCACCGGGATGCCAGTTTCTTGCCTGCCGTGCCATTCCTTAAAATACCACATGCCACGACTGTCCCCAGTGGCTCCCGTCAAAGCCGCAATTGGCAATTTCGACTATGATTTCAGTAGTTTGCCGCTGTGTGTATCAGGTTTTCTGGATACTCAGCTTGATAACGAATAGTGTTGTGAATATTTTCGGAAATTTTCCCAGAGATTCAGACGCCTACGCGCAGCCAGGTTGGCGGTCTAGATTTGCCCTTCGATGTTTAACGTTGGGAGTCTTGACATTCGCGATCCAATTGCCGATTTCCTACGCATTCACGTATGCGACCGGACAGGTCAGTCTCGATTCGAATTTAGCCGACATAGGTGAAAAACCTTTGTTGATCGGATTCCTCATAGTGGTATTCATACCTATATTCGAAACATTTTTTGTGCAAGCCTTGCCGATTTGGATATCGGGACATCTCAGCCGGAATAAGAATCTTATACTCTGTCTTGCAATTGTTTGGGGCGGTTTTCTCCATTTTGACGGCGGGGCGCAA
>JBFJWU010000537.1:0-2204 GCA_041623475.1 bacterium
GTGGTGGCTGCTGCCGGCGGCCGGTTTTCTGGTCGGCTATGTGACCAATTACATGGCGTTGTTCCTGTTGTTCGACCCAAAGGAACCGATCAAAATCGGTCCATTTACCTTTCAGGGCATGATGCACAAACGGCAACAGGCGATCGCCGACGGGGTCGCAGCCGAGATCGCCGAGGTCGTCCTGAACCCCCACATCATGATCGGGTACATGACCAGCGGCGACAGCGGCAACGTCCTGTTTTCAATCATTCGCAACAACATTGATGCGTTGATCGACAAGTACCGGGACCACCCGATGGCACCGATGCTGATGGCATCGGTTGATGTCGACCAGGTCAAGGACGATGCGATGGCGCGGATCGAGCAGGAGCTGCGGTCCGAGTCCGGTCCGCTGGGCCACTTTATCGAAGGTGCGATTGACGTCGTCGGTGAGATCACCGGCAAGATCAACAGTTTCACCCCGGCAACGTTCGAGGGGTTGTTTCGGCCGATCTTTCAGCAAGAGGAATGGATCCTGTGCGCGGTCGGTGGCCTGCTGGGCATTGCCGCCGGATGGGCACAGGTTGTCTGGCTGTTCGCCGACCTGATCCTGCCCTGACAGCCCAGGCCTGAAAGCCAGGGGAACAATAGAAAAAACAGGCGTTTTCGGGTTTTTGGCCAGGGCCATTCCAGATTGACTTGCGGACCCGGGAAAAATATGGAAAACTTAAACCCAGAGTTATTTTCCGCATTTTAAATGTGTCGATCAAAGGGTTCGGAATATGCAGGCCAAGATTTCCGGTGACGTTCTGGAACATACAGATGCAGACGCCCAGCGGGTACGGATCCTGGAAACATTCGAGCGGCTGGCACGAGATGTCGGGCCT
The DNA here is from genome assembly GCA_041623475.1 of bacterium. Lineage (GTDB taxonomy): Bacteria > J088 > J088 > J088 > J088 > JBFJWU01. Next base: position 867 of record JBFJWU010000537.1, read on the forward strand.
CGCCACGTTGGCATGGCCAGGCTGGCCACCGAACTGGGAATAAGCACGAAAACGCTGTACCAGAACTTTTCAAACAAGGCGGACCTGGTTACGGCCCTCATTCAATTCCGGGTTTCCGGCTGGCGTGCTCAGCGGGAAACGCAGATTGCTGCGAGGATGCCCACGGTCATGCGCGGGTATCGCCTGGCCCACAGTTGGGTCAATTACCTGGCATCGTTCAGCCCTGACTTCTGGCACCAGATCCGGCGCGATTTCCCGGAAACACAGCAGATCATTGACGCCGAGTACGAAGCTTTCTTGCGCCTTGGATACGATCCAACCGAACGAATCATTCGTCAGGATACAGATCCGCGGGCTGCATTGTTCGCGCTGCGTGACCTGATCGAAAAGGCGGCAAACCGTCGATATTGCGAGATGGTCGGGTTGCCGCCTGCCGAAGTCTTGCGGCAGCAATACCAGATCTGGGTCCGTGGGGCAGTGCGTCCCGAGGAAATAATCGAATTGGACCAACTGTCGTGAGGCCGCGGCAGGGAATCACCGACCGGCACCGGACGCATTTCAAGAGTGGTGCAGGAATTCGCAGAAAACGGGGGATACCGATGATTTCTATTGTTGTTAGACGAGTTGAGGGTGCACTGATGGCTCTGCTGTTGACAACGGCCCCGGGTGGGTGCGGCACGGGGGGGCTGACCCTGAATGAACCGTTGATGCCACCGGATCCGTCAGAGGGTTTCCAGTTGGACGAGGGGACATTTACTGTCGCATCCGGGACCGAGGCGACCTATTGTGTTCGAATTCCGATTCCCGAAGCATTCAGGAACGAGCCCATCGCCCTGGTTGGTGGAGAGTCACAACTGCCCCTGGGTACACACCATTTCTTCCTCGCGTACAATCCCGAGCCGCTCGACGAATTCCAGCCGTGCGACGGCGAGAACGGCCTTGTCTATTTCGACACCAGCCTGGAAAGCGCCGAGGCACCCAGCCATCAGGGACTGGGTGGCGGAAAATTGATTTCTGGTGCGGGGGTCGGTAATTATTCAGTTATGCTGCCCGATGGTTATGGAACGGCCCTGTCCCCGGCCAGTGGCCATTTTGTGACCAATCACCACGTCTTGAATACAACTGACGACCAGATGGATATCTACGGTCTGTTCAACATATATGCAAAACCGATTTCAGCGACGCCGCATCCGGTTAATATCCTGAATTGCGACAATCGTGACATCAAAGTGGAACCACAATCCGAAGCCGCGATATCCGGGACCTGTACAGCGCCTTTTGACCTGGACATCGTCCTGATGGGATCGCACGCCCACCCGTACCTGGTCCGGTTCGAGA
>JBFJWU010000538.1:0-2201 GCA_041623475.1 bacterium
GGACCGGGCTGAAGAACCGGGAGGTTTATGGAACATCCGGTCCCCGGATCCAGCTGTGGTTCGATGCCCTGGCCGGTGATCAACGAGTGCCAATGGGGGGGCAGGTATCCGGTACGACTGCACCGCAGTTTGAAGTCACAGCGATCGGTGCCCAGGCCGAACGACCCGGCTGCAGCGACCAGACGGTCCAGACCTGGGGTGCCGATGTCGTCCAGAACCACTGCGCTGGTGTCTGTTTCAATCCGGGCGACGAGCGGGTCGGAATCGACCGCGTCGAAGTTGTGCGGATCAGGCCGCAAACTTCGCCGACCGAACAGGTCGGCGACCTGATTGACGATCCCTGGAAAGTCATTGTCAATGCAGACCGTGACGAGTCCGGCAAGCCGACGCCGGTATTTACGACGCAATTTTCGGATCCGGAATTTTCCGAGGGACAGCGTGATGCGTTGTATTACGTGCGTGCGATCCAGGTTCCGACGGACAGTGTGAACGGTGTTCCGCTGCAGGATGACCAGGGCGATTTCACTGTTTGTCCGCTGTACAACCTGGGCGATAACGCCGCCTGTATGACCAAGGCGGGCGAGCGGGCCTGGTCGTCACCGATCTTCGTAGACTTCATCGCCAGACCGTAACGCCGGGCATTGCCTGTCGTTTGTCGGCCCTGCGTGGCAATCGGCGAACATCAGGGACTAGAATTATTCAGGAATACTGGAGGTCCAGATGAAGATTATTGTTGATTATGATTCGTGCGAGGCAAACGGAATGTGCCAGGATGCTGCGCCGGCGCTGTTTCGTGTCGAAACCGATGACACCCTGACGGTGTTGATCGAGGAACCGTCTGCGGAGCACCGCGACGCGCTGGAAGCGGCGGTGGCGGCCTGTCCCCGGGCCGCTATCCGCATCGAAGACTGACCCGGATTTAATGTGAACCTGGCGGAATCGCTGGAAAACGTACGTACCCGGATTGCGTACAACCTGTTGTACCGTGGCGATCCTGCACGGGTCCCGTGGGAAATGAATCGGCCCCATCCGCCGTTGGTCGATCTTGTCCACCAGGGTGATATTACGGTGGGTCGGGCCTTGGACATTGGTTGCGGCGTCGGGACCCAGTCGATTTTCCTGGCCCAAAATGGATTTCAGGTCGACGGGATTGATTTTCAGGCTGCGGCGATTGACCACGCCCGCAAACGTGCTGAGGACGAGGGGCTGGATATTCACTTCGAAGTTGGTGACGTCGGGGCGGCCGTTGAACGCGGCCCCTACGACCTGATCTTTGACCGGGGCTGCTTCCACAGCCTGTCGGATGGCTTGAAGCGTGCCTACGCCGACAACGTCTCGCAGTGGCTGAGTCCGGGTGGCCTGTTGCAGGTTTCGGCGTTCACCACGATTTCACGCCTGGACGAATTATTGCCGTCGCCCGTCCCCAGGATCCATTCGACCGATATCCTGCATTGCTTTGGTGCTCGGCTGCAGCTGGTCAGTCGTGAGCCCGTCATGAAACGGGCGGGCCTGATTCCCCAGATGGATGTCTATTTGCTTCGCAAACCCGTCCTGGAGGCCTGAATGAAAACCAAACCACAGTTCAAAGGCCTGGTGGCGATTGTTACCGGTGGCGCGTCGGGAATCGGCGAATCGCTGGCGCGGGAATTTGCCCGCCGCGGCGGCATTGTTGTGATCGCGGACCGCCAGGAAGCAGCTGGCAGGCAGGTTGTCCAGGCGATCCGCGACAGCGGCGGCTCTGCCCGGTTTATGGAACTGGATGTGCGCAAGCTTAAGCCGTTCCAGCAGGTCGTCCAGGCGACCGTCGACCAGTACGGACGGGTTGATTACCTGTTCAACAATGCCGGCATCCTGGTCAGCGGCGAAATCGCCGAGTATGCCAATCGCGACTGGACCGAGGTCTTCGACGTAAACATCAAGGGCGTGTCCAACGGGATCCAGGCGGTCTATCCGCTGATGATTCGCCAGGGGTTCGGCCATATCGTCAACACTGCATCTGTGGCCGGGCTGGTTTCGACTCCGGCGATGGGCAGTTATACCGCATCCAAGCACGCTGTCGTCGGCATGACCAAGGCCCTGCGAGTCGAGGCCAGGCGATACGGCGTGCGAGCATCTGCATTGTGTCCTGGTGTGGTTCACACGCCGATCGTCGACGGCGGTGCTTATGGGCGGGTCGACACGGACCTGACCGACCAGGAAAA
>JBFJWU010000539.1:0-2201 GCA_041623475.1 bacterium
GCGGTTCATCGATCCCGAATTATCCAGGAACAGAAGGATATTCGGTTCAACACCGACGGCACCCTGGACAAAAACCGGGGCGTGGCAGAAGTTATACATGGACTCGGCTGACTGGACCGGTTCCGGTCCCGAAAGCATGATCGAGTAGGCGATTGCTGTCAGGAACCCCACCCATTTTTTTCCTGCGATACGTTTCATAGATCGCTTCATAAAAGGGTCCTCCACATCAGCGGATCAAAATGCCATAGGCCATTGCCCGGCGCCCAAATGCGTCGTTGGCAACAACCATACAGCGATATCCAAAAGTTCGACTGGTACTGCCCACAGAACGGGCACCGAATTCGGCATCAATCAGCCCGGAATCGCGAACCTTGGTCGTAATCAGGTCGACATCCAGTTGGCCGGTAAATTCGCCACTGACGACCGTCATGTCCGGCTCATAGATACCCAGGTTGTAGTCCGCCCACTGGTTCAGGTCGGCCAGTTCGGACGAAAAAGAGACGTCGTCAATTGTAAACGTAAACCCCGGGGTGTTCTGGATAGCACTGGCCAGTGTCTGGCCGGTAAAGTCCCCGGTTGCGTTCGCCGCATCGACCACCGTCGGACAGACACCGAGAACACCGTCGGCAAAGGACTGCAGCGATGCGCGCCGGGAAATGGCGCCTGACAGCGCACCTGAACTGCCCGTCAAAACATGCAGTGCACCAACCATGGCTGCCGCCGCGGCCAGTGATATGGTCACTGCGACAAGGATTGCACCGCTCTGTGTGGGCTTGCCGTGTTCGTCGTGGACCAGTCGGCTCATGCGTGTCCTCATGTTGTCCGTCCCCTGCAGAATCCGTTGCTTGCGTCCCAGGTATCCTGATCGGTCACAACACTGCGAACAGGCGGACGGGATTCCTGCGATGTCGCAGGCGTCTTGAGCCGCAGGTTTGTCGGGTCATAGACCTGCTGAATCGACAGGTAGCGCCGTGTCGGGTCCAGGTCTGCCAAAACGTTGACGTGGTTTTCGATCTGCAGGTCCTGTACCGTGCCGCCGGGAAAGGTGGGGTCGCTGGTCTCTGCATCTGTTTCGATCTCGACCAGGAGACTGATCCGCACACCCAGCAACCGCTGTCGCAAGGCCATAAACCGGTCGGCCTGGGCTTCGTAATTGGCGCCATTGTTATAGCCGTTAACGGCTGGCGCGCCTGCCGCCCCGAACTCGCCGGTGTTATTGGGTTCGTCCAGAAGATGGTTGACCCAGATTGGCTGGTTACCGCCACAGGGCCAGACCAGAAACGCAACCTGGAAGTCGACGACATTCTGGAGCACCTCGATCGTCGGTCCCGCGTAGGTATACGCAAAGTTGGGAACCGTCCACGAGCCGCCGGCATCCCACGGGGCAAACCCTGGATTGTGCAGCCACTGGCGTTTCAAGGTGTTATCGAGCGGATCCAGGTACCAGCGCGATGCTGGTGCTACAGACGGGTTCCAGATACCCGTACCTTGCTGCAAGTACCGGTAGAAATAGACATAATCCCCTTCGGCCGGCGGCGTACGTAAACGAGAGGTACCAATTGAGCCAGCAGTAATGTCAATTTCCAGTTTCTCATCTGCCCCGCTGGCACCGGCAATGGCCCGGATGCCATTGTTGTTGATCTTCATCGGATAAGTGTTGCGCCACGTCTTGGGGCCAATAAGCGTCAACATGTCGGCACCGTAATTACCGTAAACGGTCAAAACATATGGATCCAGTAACGATTCAGAAGGCGCATAGGTGGCATCAATGCCGGGGCCGTCGATGCGAACGACCTCAATCGTGTCAGCATCTATGACCTGCGAGACAACGGTCACGATATTTGATGCGTAGGTATAACTGACCGACGTGCCGCCAAGGAACAGTTCGTCGGGTCCATCGCCCGCATTTTCGTTAGGATCCAGGTCGCGAATGCTGAAATTGGTCATCACCTGGATCTCGTAGTCGGCATCCGGCATGTCCGACAGGGTATCCAGCGTTGCCACATCCAGCGGCATGCCGCCGCCAGCGCGCTCGATGTCATATCGAATCATGTCCAGCGCCGAGCCCAGGTCATCCTTGGCGTACTGCTCCTTTTCGGAAACCGCGGCATTGCTGCCGATGTTCGCCATCAGGACGGCTACGGATACCAGGACAACAGACGCAACCGTTGTGGAAATCATCAGTTCGACCAGCGTAAAGC
>JBFJWU010000540.1:0-2200 GCA_041623475.1 bacterium
ATCGGCGAGGTCAAGGGGGTTCCCGACATCGAACACATTGTCCTGATGACCAATGCGGCCGGCAATTCCGTAGTATTGCGGGACGTTGCCGAGGTTTTCGATACACACGAGGAAGAAACCCTGATCCTCAGGGCAAATTCTGAACCGATTATCCTGATGAGCGTCAATATCGACACCAGCCACGGCGACATCATCCGGATGATCGACGGTGTCAAGGCCGAATCGCAGTTATACCTCGACAGCGCTGATGACGACCGATTGAACGTCTCGTTCGTCAATGACGTCAGCGAATTTGTTCGCAACCGCCTGGGCGTCCTGATCAGCAACGGCGCCTATGGGATCCTCCTCGTGTTGGCGGTGCTGCTGTTCTTCCTGTCCAAAAGCATTGCGATTGTCGCGGCCATGGGCCTGCCAATCGCGTTTATTGGTGCGCTGGTCGCGATGATCTACGGCGGCGTGACCCTCAACCTGATTACGTTGTTCGGGATGATCCTGGTTGTCGGGATGCTCGTTGATGATGCCATCATCGTCGCCGAAAACATCTGGCAACACTACGAGCGCGGAGCCAGCCCCGAAGAAGCCGCCATCGAAGGCACCGCCGAAGTGTTCTGGCCGGTTACCGCAACGATCCTGACCACAATCGCCGCATTTTCGCCGCTGTTAATGGTCTCCGGCATTTTTGGAAAGTTCATCAAATGGATTCCCATTGTCGTCATCACGATGCTGCTGATCAGCCTTTTCGAGGCAATGATGATCCTGCCCACCCACGCCTACGATGTGCTGAAATTCCGCGAAAAAAGGCGCAAGAAACGCCATCAACAGGACGAATCACGGGCAGGCAAGGCGAAACTGCTGGATCGGGCCATCCCCTACTATGAACGGGCACTGCGGGCATCGCTGCGATGGAGGTACCTGTTCCTGGCCGCGATTATTGGACTGTTTGCTGGCAGCCTGTGGTTTGCAAAAACACAAATGCACTTGATCCTGTTTCCCGCTGACCAGATCGAGGCGTTCTTTGTCCGTGCCAAGCTGCCATTGACTGCGTCATTGGACGACACGGCCCGGGCATTCGAGCCTCTGGAACAGATGATCGCCGAACTGCCAGCAGCCGAACTGGAAGACTACGTCACATACATTGGCCTCCGCCAGAACGATGTCGGCGACCCGTTTACCGAACGCGGCAGCAACATCGGCCAGATTGCGATCTACCTGACACCCGACTCGGTCCGACCACGCTCTGCCGATGACATCATTGCCGAAATGCGAGAGCGGCTACCGGCGATTGCCGAAGCCAACGGATATGTCGAATGGCAATTTGACCGCGTCCGTACCGGTCCGCCTGTCGGCAAGCCGGTCGCGATCCAGGTGAATGGCCAGGATTACGAACTGCTGGCCTCGATTGCCGGGCTGATCCAGGAAAAAGTGGCCCAGGTCAAAGGCACCAGGGATATCAGTAATGACTACCGACCCGGCAAGGACGAGCTCCGTATCGATATCGATAATGCAGCGGCAGCGCGGGCATTGCTGACGCCGGACCAGATTTCGCACCAGATCCTGACGGCGTTCGAAGGTTCGATTGCAAGCTATGTGCGCGAACGGGGTGAACGAGTCCCGCTTCGGGTCAATCTCGTACAACGGAAGAACTCGTCACTCGAAGACCTGTACGACCTGAAAATCGGTAACGAAGCGGGACGCCTGATCCCTGTTCGTGACGTTGCCACAATCAGTCGAACACCGGGTATTCGGCAGATCCTTCATCGTGAAGGCCTGCGCAGCGTCAGCGTGTCCGCCAATATCGACGAGGAACTGACCGACAGCCAGACTGTGAACAAGGCGATCCTGCCATTCCTGGATGAACTGCGCGAAAGACACCCTGATGTCCGTTTCCACGTTGGCGGCGAATACGAGGAGACCAGCGACAGCATCGAAAGCCTGCGTGAAGCTTTTGCGGTAGCCCTGGGCCTGATTTTCCTGATCCTGGCATCAATTTTTCGCAGTATTACCCAACCCCTTGTTGTGATGGCTGCGATACCGTTTGGGATCATTGGCATGATCTGGGCGTTCTACCTGCATGGGACGCCGATCAGTTTTGTCGGGATGATTGGGATGATTGGCCTGAGCGGCGTTATCGTCAACGATTCGATTGTCCTGGTGGACTTTATCAACAAGGCGCGGGACCAGGGCATGGACCCGCTCGAGG
>JBFJWU010000541.1:0-2200 GCA_041623475.1 bacterium
ATCGGCCGCAGCCAGCGCGAATTCGGGTTGTACTATCGCCTGGTTCCGCAGATGCGGGCGATCCACAAGATGGAGCCGCTGGACATCGAGGAATGCATTCACCTGTTTATCAATATCTTTACGTGCCGGACCAGTTTCACGACGATGGCCAACTGGACCTCGTATTCCGAGTGGGTGGCCGGACTGGATATGACCGACGCGTACCGCTATTACCGGCGTTCGCTGCAACTGCTGATGGCCCATTACGGTGGGCGGGTGCTGGTCCTCAAAAGCCCGGCGCACCTGTTATGCCTGCCCGAGCTGCACGCGGTATTTCCCCGGGCCCGCGTCGTCCACGTCCATCGTGACCCGGCCAGGGCGGCGGGATCGTATTGCAGCCTGGCCGAAGCGGTCCAGATTTCGTTGCGCAACCACGTCGACCCGCTGGCGATCGGCCGGATCTGGGGACAGCTGTGGGCGCCGGCGCTGGATGCATCGATCGCCTGGCGGGACAACGCCGATTTTGATGTCCTGGATGTCCAGTTCCGGGACCTGGTGGCCGACCCGGCCGCGACCGTGACATCGATCCTGGACCACTTTGGGCTGGAGCCGGACGACCGGATTGGCGACAGCGTGGCGGCGTACCTGGCGGCACACCCCAAGGACGAATTCGGGTTACATACCTATGAACTGGGCCGATACGGCCTGGATGCCAATGTGATTCACGACCAGCAGCGGCGTTATGTGGAATTCTTTGACGTGCCCCTCGAAGGGCACTGAGGACAAACTAGCGGTAGGCGCGCTGGCCGACCGTGGCCGTTGCCGAGATCTGGGTGATCTTTTCCTTGGGGGCCATCCCAAACAGGGACACCTGGTGGGCGACCCAGACGGTGCCGGTCCCTTCGCCCTCTTCGATGATCAGTTCCCAGTCAACAATTTCGCCGCCAAAGTTTTTCGAGCCCAGCGAGGTGATGAAGGCTTCGTCGATGGCCTCGGCATTGCTGCCGCCAAAGGCATCCTTTTTCGGTGGAACGACGCGGCGGATGGCCTCGCGAATTTCGCCGGGACCGTTCCACTTGGCATCGTAAATGGCCTGGTGGGCACTGAATACGTGAATGCCGACAGCAATGGCCCCGACGATCAAGCCAATTTTGATTACTTTGCCCACCACAAGCGTGCTCCTGAAGTCAAGACGGTTCCCCGGCATCGCAATCGACGCTGACCGGGAACCGACGTGTCCTGTTTGTTATATGTTAACGCTGGCAGGCGGACCTGTGCACTCGGGCGGGGGCTTCTGTCCCGCGGAGGGACTGTTTTTGGCCGGGTTTGGGCAAACTGGCTTTCAGATCGCCGCACGGATATCATTTAGTCCCATGACTGTGTCAACCAAATTGCCGGGGCGGTTGCTGGCCCTGTTGTGCCTGACCTGTGCACCGGCGCTGGCTGGGGCCAGCGAAACGATCCAGGTCCGGCCAATCCGTGCGGTCTTTGTCACCGAGGGCCTGGCCGAGCTGGAAAGCGCCCGCGGCACGCGGGTGATCGATCCCGGCGAACGGTTCCTGCCCGGCGCCAGCCTGCGGACCTCCGAAGGCATCGCCGAACTGGCCATCGGTAACGGTGCCCGCGTCAAGATCGACATGAACAGCCAGGTCATCATTGAATCCCACCACTGGGACAAGAAGGCACGGCACTGGGCCATTGACCTGGAGGTTGTCAGTGGACGGATGTCGTATGTTGCCGGCGACGGTTCGGAAAATGCTGTTGTTGCGGTTCGCAGCGGCGGTGCGGCGGCGGCGTTTGGTGATGCGGATATTCGAGTCAACGCCAAACGCAACCAGGTCCTGATCCAGGTTGATCGCGGGTTTGTGCCCGTGCGGCGCGGCAGTTTCTCGGCATCGGTTGCCGAAGGCAACGGTATCGTCATCTTTGGTGGCAATGACGAACCTGGCGTGTTCGCGCTGCCGGCACCGGCCAGCCTGCCCAGCCTGGTCGGCGACGTCCAGTTGCCGATCATGGTTGGCGGCGGTGGCGAGACCCCGATGGGATTGTACCTGGTCCTGGCCACGGACCGGGCCCTGCGCGACATTCTGTTTGCCGGCCATTTTTCCAGCGGAGCCGGACTGTCCCTGGACTTGTTGCCGCCGGGCACCTACTATTGGCAGGCACGCAACGTCGATGCCAGCGGACTGGAATCAACCAGCGGCGGGGTCGGCGAGTTCCA